>NZ_DKSP01000128.1:2761-13330 GCF_002472745.1 Sphingobacterium sp. UBA7253
CAGTCTTTGGTCGGTATAAGCTGATCAGTAGGAAAGAAACAACGGCTTTTTCATTAACTGGGCTCGCTTTACAAACGAGGAGATATTTTTTGGTTAAGCTTCGTCCCCATATCAAAAAGGATGAGCACTTTGCTATTGCTTCAGCTTTATTATATGGTTCCCGGAGCGATATCAGTGCCGAAAGCATCCAGGCCTTCACCAATACGGGAACGATACACGTACTAAGTGTTTCGGGAATGCATGTTGCTGTTTTATTCAGTTTTTTATCCCTTATTTTCAAGCGAATTGCCTGGCCTTTCTATCTCAGATGGCTGCCACTAATTTTGTTATGGAGTATGATCTGGATATATGCTTTTATTGCAGGGCTTGATCCGCCGATTACGCGGGCAGCTATTATGATTAGTTTTGTGCTGTGTGCACAGCATTTTAAACGAAGCTTTTCAACACTGAATTCGCTTATTATTGCCGCATTATTGATTTTACTGGCCGTTCCCCGGGCTGTTGCTGATGTGGGTTTTCAGCTGTCTTTTTTAGCCGTTTTGGGTATGACGATATGTTCGCCGCTTGTCGAAGGATTCCTTCCGGTTAAAAGACCGATATTACGGCTTTTGAGAGATGCATTGGCTGTTTCTATTGCTGCGCAGCTATTGACAACGCCACTGAGCCTTTATTATTTTGGACAATTTCCAACTTATTTTCTGGTAGCCAATGTATTAGTCGATTTCCCTTCAACATTAGCGATGTATCTCGGTTTTATTATGACAATCAATCCAATGCAAGGGCTCAACGATTTATTGGGCTTTCTTTTGGAGCATCTCATCGCTTTCATCTTATACTGCTTGAAATTTATTGACCATTTGGCTTTTTCAACAATAAAAGTTGAACCTATGGGGCTGGAGCTTCTATTTTTGACCTATTTTGCACTATTTTCTTTTTTATATGCTTTTCAATGGAAAGATAAAAAATACGTTTGGCTAGGGGGATGCTGTGCAATTGGAATACTATTGATCACTGCGCAAAAATACCTGGAAAATAAAGATGTAGAACGGTTTCGGGTCTATAATACGAAACATGAGCTGACGATCGGCTATTTCAAAGGTGGGCGCAGTATCGTTTACAGCACATTTGATTCTTTGCAATCCCGAGGCTTGCAATATGCATGTGGAAGAGAAATCCAATTACTGACGAGGGAAAAAGTTCAGTTTGTAGCTTTGAATGGTCGGGAGCGGAAAAACTATCTTGTTACGCTCCCTTTAGGTAGAATTGCTATTTTATCGCATGCAGGGGGAACAATGACACCTGCCGACCTTGTCATTGTCAGAAAAAATTTACTAAATGGTTTACCTCGTTTATTGAAGCAAATTAGACCAAAACTTGTTATACTGGATGGATCCAATTCAATGGAGAAATCCAAGCATACAAAACGTATGTTGGATAGTTTGGGAATACAGAATTATCTCATGAAAGATAATTTTGCGTATGTTTGGGATAAGGAGAACTTATGACGCAAGATAGTATATCAATCTTAAGGCAATACTGGGGTTTCGATTCATTTAGACCCCTGCAGGAAGAAATTATTCAATCGGTCATTTCAGGTAAAGATACACTGGCTTTATTGCCGACTGGCGGCGGAAAGTCGATTTGTTTTCAGGTACCTGCCTTGATGCGAGAAGGGATTTGTATTGTCGTTACACCGCTTATAGCATTGATGAAAGATCAGGTTGAGCATTTGAAAAAAAATGGAATTCAAGCGGTCGCGATTTATGCTGGAATGCGGAAGAGGGAGGTGGATATTACGTTGGACAATTGCGTCTATGGGCAAATAAAATTTCTCTATCTTTCTCCTGAAAGATTATACAATGATATCGTAAGGGAGCGCATACGATTTATGAATGTAAATCTTTTTGCGATAGACGAAGCACATTGTATTTCTCAATGGGGGTATGATTTCAGACCTCCCTATTTAGAACTCGCTAAGTTACGGGAACTGCATCCCAAGGTTCCTTTTCTGGCCCTTACAGCGACAGCAACTGAGCGTGTCATTAGCGATATACAGCAGAAGCTGAATTTTCCAAAAGAAAATGTATTTGTCAAAAGCTTTCTCCGCGACAATTTGGCTTATATGGCCATTGAGGAAGAGGATAAGATGGGACGTATGGTCCGCATCATACACAAGTTGGGTGGATCCGGTATTGTTTATGTCAGAAACCGGCGGGAAACACAGGAGATAGCCCGTATTTTAGTCAATAATGGCATTTCGGCAGATTATTACCATGCCGGGCTCACGGGACAGGAACGGGATCAGAAACAGCAAGGGTGGATGACAAATGTTGTTCGCGTTATTGTAGCTACAAATGCGTTTGGGATGGGAATTGATAAACCCGATGTACGGTTTGTCATTCATCTCGATTTGCCCGATTCGCTGGAGGCCTATTATCAAGAAGCCGGTAGGGCAGGAAGAGATGGCAAGAAGGCCTATCCCGTTATTCTTTATCAAAAGGCAGATGAGCGGAAACTTGTCGATAATTTGCAAGCTAGCTTTCCTGATATTCCATTTATTCAACAGACCTATCATTACCTTTGTAATCATTTTCAGATTCCCTATGGTTCTGGAGAAGGAGTGACTGTAGATTTTGATGTTGTTGCATTTGCAAAAAAATATCAGCTACCGTTGGTTCCTGTTATGAATGCGCTGAAGTTTCTGGAGCGGGACACTTGGTTGGTTTTGTCAGAAGCTGTTACAATACCTTCACGCTTTAAGTTTGAAATTGATAGCGCCGAATTGTATAAAGTTCAGGTGCAGTATGTCAAATATGATAAGCTTATTAAGGCTATTTTGCGCAGCTATGGTGGTGTATTTGAAAACTATATCCTCATCAATGAATATGAATTTGCACGTAAGTTAGGTCTGCCTTATGATCGTGTTGTCGAGCTGTTGAAGTCGTTGGAGACACTGGAAATAGCGAGCTATCTGCCTTCTACAGATGCGCCACAATTGACCTTTTTGCAGAACCGAGTCGATTACAAACACCTGCATATCGATCATATTTTTATTCGCGATCGCCATCAGGTGAAGGAAGAGGAAGTCAATGGCATGATCGGTTATATTGAACAGAGCAATTGCCGCAGTCAATCGCTGTTGTTATATTTTGGAGAGAAAAATGCGGGATTCTGTGAAGTATGCGATTTATGTCTGATCCGCAATCATCAGGAAAAGCAGCGGGCAAATATAAAAGCAGAAATCAAAAGCAGTTTACTTGCTGAAGCCAAAAACATTCATGATTTGGTGGCGAGTTTGACGATAGGCACAGAAAAGAAAAGAATAGAGATCATCCGTAATCTCCTAGATGCCGAAAAAATCCGCTTGGAGGATAATCTCTATTCTTGGAATACCTTGTTTTAAACTATTTCTCGATGGGTAGATTGAGCTCTTCACGGCCCCACTCTGACCAAGAACCATCGTATACACGGATTTGCTCATGACCAGCGAGATGACAAGCAAATGCTAAGACTGAGGCCGTGATACCCGATCCACAGGAGAATACATATTCATTTCCGGTCGCATTAAAATGATCAAATTGCTGTTTCAATTCATCAACGGGTTTATAAACGATTCCGTCAAATAATTCTTCGAAAGGGAGATTTTTGGAATGGGGGATATGCCCACCATGAAGGCCTTTCCGGGGTTCAGCTACTAAACCACTAAATCGACCTTTACTTCTGGCGTCAAAAATATTCACTTGAGTATCCCGATAATGTGTTAAGATATACTCTTTATCAGCATAAAGGTTTGCTTGAAATTGGGCTTTAAAATTACCGGGACTTGCAGCGGTTGTATACTGGTCTACGACGGGCAGTTTGTTATTTTTCCAAGCAGGAACACCGCCATTTAAAATAAACACCTGTTCAAATCCCATGACCTTAAACATCCACCAGGCCCTCGGGCTTGAATAAACGCCCCATCTGTCATATAATACGACCGTACTATCCTGATTTATTCCCAGGTTTTGCATTTCCCTTTCGAATACCGCTGCAGAAACGAGGGTATGCGGTAATTTGGAAGTAGCATCCGAAAGTTTCCCTTCGATGTCAAAAAATTGAGAATGGGGAAGAACTTCGAACTTGGTATCCTTGATGGATTGACCAACTTTGTCGATGGTGCAATCGAGGAGGACAATGTCTGTATGCTGTCCCAGTGATTCCTGAAGTTCGGTGGGGTTAATTAAGGCTGATTTGAATGACATAACAATAACGTTTATTGATACAAAATTACAAAAGCATCCCTATAAAAACAAAGCGGCTGTCCTTTTGGAACAGCCGCTTTTTATGGATTGAAATTGCTAATTACTTAGCGTTTTTATCATTTTCCATTTGCTCTTTCAATTGAGCTAATACGTCTAAGTCGCCTAAAGTAGATTTTTCAACAGAATCTTTTACTTTTTTCACAGCTGAAGACTCAGCTTTAGCGTCTTTTTTACGGTTGTTAGACTCTTCTTTGCGAGCTTCTTCTTTCTCTTCTTCCCAGATACGAGAGTGAGAAATTACCAAACGTTTGTTCTCTTTGTTGAACTCGATGATTTTGAATGAAGTAACTTCATCAACTTTCAATGAAGAACCGTCTTCTTTAACAGAGTGTTTAGAAGGACAGAAACCTTCAACACCGTATTGTAAAGCTACGATATCACCTTTGTCACCAACTTTGATCACAGTACCTTCGTGGATAGAACCTTCAGTAAAGATCGTTTCGAAAGTATCCCAAGGGTTTTCTTCCAATTGTTTGTGACCTAAAGATAATTTGCGGTTTTCTTCATCTAATTCTAAAACAACTACGTCTAATGTTTCACCAACTTTAGTGAATTCGTTAGGGTGGTTGATTTTTTTAGACCAAGATAAATCAGAGATGTGGATCAAACCGTCGATACCTTCTTCTAACTCAACAAATACACCGAAGTTAGTCATGTTTTTAACAACAGCTGTTTGTTTAGAACCTACAGGGTAACGCTCAGTGATGTTTTTCCAAGGATCTGGAGTCAATTGTTTGATACCTAAGCTCATTTTACGCTCATCGCGATCTAATGTTAAGATTTGCGCTTCGATCTCATCACCAACTTTCAAGAACTCTTGTGGAGAACGTAAGTTTTGTGACCAAGACATTTCAGAAACGTGGATCAAACCTTCAACACCAGGGATGATTTCTAAGAAAGCACCGTAATCAGCAACTGTTACGATTTTACCTTTAACTTTAGAACCAACTTCTAATGCAGTATCTAAAGATTCCCAAGGATGCTCAGATAATTGTTTCAAGCCTAAAGCGATACGTTTTTTCTCATCATCAAAGTCTAATACAACAACGTTGATTGTTTGATCTAGCGATAAAACTTCTTTTGGATGCTCGATACGACCCCAAGAGATATCTGTGATATGCAATAAACCGTCAACACCACCTAAGTCGATGAACACACCGAAGTCAGTGATATTTTTAACTGTTCCTTCTAATACTTGACCTTTTTCTAATTTAGCAACGATTTCAGATTTTTGGTTCTCTAAGTCGTTTTCAATTAATACTTTGTGTGATACGACAACGTTTTTGAATTCGTGGTTGATTTTCACAACTTTGAATTCCATTGTTTTACCTACGTATACATCGTAGTCACGGATAGGTTTGATATCGATTTGAGATCCAGGTAAGAATGCTTCAACACCTTTGATATCAACGATAAGACCACCTTTAGTACGGCTCTTAACGAAACCAGTAATGATTGCATCATTTTCCAATGCCTCATTGATAGCTTCCCAAGATTTTTGAGTTTTAGCACGTTTGCGAGAAAGTACTAATTGACCGTTAGCATCTTCTTGAGATTCAACGAATACGTCAACTTTGTCACCAACTTTTAATTCTGGTAAGTCACGGAATTCTGATAAAGAAACTAAACCGTCAGATTTGAAACCAACATTTAAGACTACGTCTTTGTTGTTGATAGAAACTACAGTACCTTCAATAATTTCACCTTGGTTAACTTGGTTGAAAGTATCTGCGTATTGTGCTTCAAGTTTAGCGCGTTCAGCTTCGCTATAATTTCCGAAACCTTTATCATTTGCATCCCAGTCAAATTCACCTTCCGGTGTGATCCAAGTGTTTGATTTGATTTCGTCGATTAAGTTTGAATCAGCTTCTGATTCAATTTTTTCAGTGTCTTTCACTACTTTAGTGTCAGCACCTTGTAGCTCTGCGTTTTTCGCTGCTAATTCTTTTTCTGCTTCTTGTTTTTTTGCCATTAATTAATTTTCTCCTTTTTCCTACTTTGTAGGAGTTGCAAAGGTACAAAAAAACTTTAAATGCAAAATTTTATTTTTCTTATTTTATTGAAAGACTTTCAGTTATACAGGCCTTTTGCTTTAGACATGTAAAGCTGCCTGTTCGAACGCTCGTTTAGCGTCTTCTACCGTTCATTTGTTGCCAACCTGACGGGGTAAATGAAGCTTTAAATAATTTTATACACCTATTCGTCTCTCTTAAAAGAGTTGAAAATGCGTGGTTTGGCAATAACAATGGTTTGTTTAGACAGCGCTATTGCTGCATTAAGCTCATAGCCCAATAATAAAATAAGCGTATTCAGGTAAATCCAGAGCATAATGACGATCAGTGTCCCGATGGATCCATAGAGTTTGTTATATGCACCAAAATGATTGATATAAAAGGTAAATATGGAAAACGTCAATATTGCTAAAATGGTAGCCATAGAAGCTCCGGGACTGAAGAGTTTCCATTTATTGGAGTTGGAAGGACCAAATTTGTAAATACAGCTTACCGTGAAAAAGTAAATAGCAAATATTATCAACCATCGGGCTACTTTAAGTAGAATGGCCCAGAAGCTCGACTTTATACCTGTTGTTTCCTTGAGGTAGTCTATGGTAATGCCAGCTAGGGTAAATATTGTCATCCCAACTGTTAACGCAAAAATAATTAGGAAAGCCAAGGCTAAGGCAAGCAAACGTTTTCTGACCCATGGCCTTCTTTCCGTCATGAGGGAAGCCTTATTGAAGGCATTCATCAGAGAGGCCATACCATTGGTTGCAAAATAGGCCGCAAATAAAAAACCGAAAGAAAGTAATCCACCATTTTGGTTTTTAATAATATCCTCCAAAGTCGTTTCAACAACCAGAAAAGCATTTTTGGGAATAACCACGGCCAGAAAGTCCAGCAACTGTTCCTGAAAATTATTGATCGGAATATAAGGGATCAATGTAAATAAAAAAATGATACCCGGAAAAATGGCCAATAAAAAGCTATAGGAAAGGGAAGAAGCCTTGCTGACAATGGAATCTCTCGATAGCTCCTGAAAGAAAAATACGGCCACAGTATAGAGTGGTAGCGAGCCAAAGCCAGGTAGTACGACACGTTTACTCCATTCGATTAATCTAAAATAAGGTTCAATATTTAATAGCCATTGGTGGATTTTCCCCATATCAATTAAAATAGTTACTCATCTTATCCAAGAAAACCTGTGGCGGCATACAAGGTCTATTTTTTTCCATGTTGACAAAGACCAAAGTTGTCTCGCCCTGGTTGAGTAGTTCTCCGCTTTCATTGAACAGTTCATATTCAAAAATAATACGGACGGCAGGTTTCTGGCGGATTGTTACCCGTATCGTGATCAAATCATCGTATTTGCCCGGTTTTAGGTATTTTGTTTTCATCTCCGTAACGGGGAGCATGACCCCCATTTCTTCCAGCTCCTTATACGATATCCCCGTGCTCCGCAGCATTTCAGTCCGCGCTATTTCGTAAAATGCAGCATAATTTCCATAATAAACATACCCCATTTGGTCTGTTTCTGCATAGCGGACACGAATCTGATGGTCAAATACAAACATTATTTTTTAATATTTCTGGCGTCCAATGCCTGTTGAAATTTACGTGCATTGATCAAATGCTCAGCCTCTGTTTTTGCAAAATTATGATAGCCCGAAAAATCATCTTTAGCACACATGTAAATATAATCATGTTGCTTAAAGTTTAAGACCGCATCAATTGCAGCAATACTTGGAATTGAAATAGGACCTGGAGGCAAGCCCCTATAGATGTAAGTATTGTAAGGATTGTCTGTTCTAAGGTGCTTATTCAATACCCTTCTAATGGTAAAGTCGTTGTTGGCAAAGATCACGGTAGGATCAGCTTGCAATAACATGCCTTTTTTGAGGCGGTTTAAATATAATCCGGCGATCATGGGCATTTCATCCTGGTGTAAGGCTTCACCTTTGACAATAGAAGCCAATGTACTGACTTGTTGCGGTGTCAGGTTAAGTGCTTTTGCTTTTGCCGTGCGATCTGCATTCCAAAACTTTTTCCATTCATCATCAAAACGAGCAATTACTTTTTCGGGATTGGTGTTCCAATAAATTTCGTAGGTATTGGGGATAAATATAGCAATCAGATTTTCTTTTGTAAATCCATATTTCTGTGCTGTAGCCTCATCATTTAGTACCGCGATAAATTCTGCAGAATCTGCCTCAAAACTTTTACCAAGGAGTGCGGCCATATTCTCTTTCAGTCGCACATTGGAAAATCTGAATTTTACAGGTTCTTGGTAGCCACCAATCAAATTGCCAACTAAGCGTCTATTGTTCATACCAGGGGTTAACAGATAACGTCCGGGTTTTACACTTTGCTCATATTTTTTATATTGTGCGGCACGCTCAAAGGAAGCGATGTCATCCACAAGATTTGAATCCTTGATTGATTTCAATACATCTTCATATTTTTCGCCCTCGTGTATGTACAGGTATTTTTTCTCTCCCGATACATTGGAAGCATAAAATGCTTTATAAAATGTCCAAGCAAAATAACCTCCGATAACGATAACGATCAGGGCAATGATTTTTAACCAACTTGGTATTCCTTTTTTATTTTCCATGCTAAAATTTTTTATTCATTTGTTGTTCGCTATTAAGGGCATTCATACAGCCTTTAGCGGTCAATGGTTGATGAAATCGCCCAGATATGGATCGGTTTCATCTTTATATTTTATACAATTCCTGAATCTGCAACAAACGCTAATCCATCATAATGGAGATTATGCCATGCAGCTTCATTTTTAAGTCAATACACTTAAAAGCCAAGACTATTCCCTTTACTTTCTTTTTCTTTTTTCTGCCCTGCAGTTGGATTTGTTGTTGTCGATTTAGCTGCTGGCGTATTTGTTGTGGTACTTTTCGCTGGAGCAACGGGCTTAGACTGAACCGGAGCTTTTGCTGCTGGCGGAGTAACCTGTGTTTGGTTTGCCTGTGGTTTAGGAGTTGGCGTACCTCCAGCTGGAGCACCTGTAGTTGTTGTTGGTGCCGTCAATGAGAGCGTTATGTCTATTTTAGCCCCTAAGCTGGTTAAGCCTTTTTCTATTCCTGGTGATTGTACACTGATTACTGCGGTGGCTGTATCCGTTACATTGGGATCATAAGTCACTGTGCCTAGGCCTAGACCAGCTCCAGATAGGGCAAACTTCGCTTCGTTTAATGGAAGACCAATTAAGTTGGGTATTTCCACTTCATTAGCACCGAGTCCATTTCCCAAAACTAGATCTATACGTGAACCCTTAGGAATCATGCGCCCGTTACGGATTGATTGTCCAGCAAATTGAGCATCCAATACGATGTCCCTAGCGATATCGGCGACATAAGAAGTGTCTCCGATTCTAAGGTTATGGTTTTTCAAAATAGCCGTTGCTTCGATCAATGTTTTATCCTTTATATTCGGAAAGGCAACTTCAGGTGCAACTTGTGTGATAATGGTCAAATAAATAGTCCGCCCCGATTTTACATGAAATCCTTGTTCGGGATCCTGCTCGATGACCATTCCTGGTTTGGCGTCCATCTGGTAGACGGAGTCAATTTGATATTCCAGCCCCGCGTCTTCCAGCGCCTGGATGGCAGCACTGATATGAAGGCCTTTCACTTTAGGAACGGCTATAGATTCATCATGTTTGGTATATATTTTCAGTCCAACATAAACGAAAAGGAATAGACATACTATCGCGATAAAAGCGGCAATAAGATTTTTCCTAAAAGTGGGGGTCTGAAGATATTGTACGACTTTGGACATTTCTCTGTTTTGATAAAAATTAATTCTGCATAGAACCGCAATATTAAAGCCAAGTTTGCAGAATGATTAAATAAAATTATTCCTCACAAAATTATTCGTTTTTCCGTGTATAGCAAATTATATTTGCTATTCGAATCGCTAAAATTTATGAAAGCAAAAATAGCATTAATAACTGGAGGTTATACAGGAGAAGCTGAAGTTTCTTTTAAAAGTTCTGCCTTTGTCAATTCTCAACTTGATCACGACAAATACGATATATATTTGATTACAGTGACCAAAGAAGCATGGTACTATGAAGATTTGGACGGTAAGCGGCATCCGATTTCAAAAGCAGATTTTACACTTCCATTGAACGGAGATATCTTAAGCTTTGACTTAGCATTTATTATGGTGCATGGTGTGCCTGGAGAAGATGGAAGACTTCAGAGCTATTTTGATTTATTAGATATTCCATATACCTCATGTGATGCCTT
>NZ_DKSP01000128.1:13337-33351 GCF_002472745.1 Sphingobacterium sp. UBA7253
GCCTTGACTTCGGCATTGACTATGAATAAAGGGTATACAAAAGCGATTTTATCGGATATTCCCGAGTTGCATTTGGCAAAATCGGTCTTATTGTTTGAATCGCAACGCCTGGAAGCGGTCAAAATCGTCGAAAGCAATCTTTCGCTGCCGTATTTTGTGAAACCTAATGCCGGTGGAAGTAGTATCGGAATGACCAAAGTAAAGGAATCGGCACAACTGCAGGAAGCGATTGATAAAGCTTTTGATGCAGAGAATACCGGGAAACAGGTTATTGTTGAAGAATTTGTGACTGGACGCGAATTTTCCGAGGGAATTTTTAGGAATTCAAAAGGCGAACTCGTTGTTTTGCCGGCTACCGAAGTTCGTACTACACGTGAATTTTTTGATTATGAAGCCAAGTATGTACCTGGATTGACCGAAGAGATTACACCAGCAGACCTGACTACGGAAGAGCAGGAGCGCGCTGCACGTATTTTAAGGGAAATTTATGTGAGATTGAACTGTAAGGGTATGGTTCGGGTGGACTTCTTTTTGGAAAATGATACCGATAAATTTTATTTTATCGAAATTAATACCATTCCCGGGCAGACTCCACAAAGCTTTATTCCGCAGCAGGTACGGGCTTTTGGAATGAAGGAGGGGGATTTTTACGGGGAGTTGATCGAAACGGCTCTACAATCGAAATAGTTTTGCTCTATCTCAGTAGGACTTGAGGCAGGGACTATATGGCTGGAGCGCGGATAAGCATACATTCCGATGATGACATACTGCATTTCTCAGCCACAGCCCGCTGATCATTCGCATAAGCAGCCTTCTAGCCAAGGGGGATAAAAATACGCCACGATGGCGCTACACAAAAAAGGCTTTCAATTTTCTGAGAGCCTTTTTTGTGTTTTATTTTCTGAAATCAAATTTCGATAGATCAGGTTTAAACTTTTTAACTCTTTTCAGCTCCTCCTGATAAATTACCTGGCCGATATTTTTTAAAAAAGGATAGGTTACTGTTTCATATTCATAGCGTCCATCGTTGTAGATGCCATTTTCATTGGACTGTACAACAACGGCGAGCATAAATTCCACGCCATGTTCAAAGTCGACGACATAGGCATTATCAATATTATAGCCATAGGAATCTCCATACTTGTTGAAGATCCGGATGTTGGGATTTAAGATCGCATTTTTTTCACGGCCATAAAAAAGGAGCTTGCTATACGTTGGCCAGAATTCTGCTGGATCATATTTTGGAAAATCCGATTCAAAGGGATAGCGCGACATATAATCATAGAGGAGCGCGTAGTCATCTTTTTTCAGATTGAATCTTTCTTGAGGCTGAAATGCTTCGGGAAATAACAGCTTCTTCAATATCAGCTGTTGATCTTGCAAAGCGTATACATTTAATCCTTCAAAACTCCAGGGTTCATGAACAAGTTCATCTTTATCGTTCATGTAACCTTTCCCCTGAAGCGTATTGGACAGCTCGATGGTATAATCCTTGGGATCGAACTGTGCTTCTTGTTTATAAATAATATCCTTCCCCTTATAAAAGGTGACGGGGTTAGTATGTTTGGCCCATATGCCTTTGTCGCCAATGGCAAGACGGTTGACAATGCGGCTGTAATTAGTGCCGTATTTTTTTAGTTTCGCATTCAGTTCTGCACGGCCAATAAATTCGAAAAGCCTGTTTTGGGCATCGTTGTCGCTGGTTAATAAGATCTTTTTAACATATTGAGCAACAGATGGAAGGCCATTGGCGGCGGATTCATCCACAAGAACCTTAGTCTGCTTTTCAAAAGCAGAATCGATGCGTAGTGGGGTATCTTTGCTGAGACCGTCAATATGCAGGTCATTGATTTTTTCCAAAGCCAGAATTGCTGTCGGCAACTTCACTGTACTTGCGGGATAAAAATACCAGTTCGGATTCAGTCGATAGCTATAGGACCTGAAATGTGGCTTATTGGATTTGTCACGATCAATCTGTGTATACAGAATTTGTACTTCATTTTTCGTCGGATGACTTAATATGTTTTGAAATAGATCGGGATGACTTTGGAGTAATTTTTCCAGGTAAACAGTATCTATCTTCTGAGCGTATAGATCTGACATGAATAGAGTAAAAATTAGGGTGAGGTATTTTTGCATGTGCTTTAGATCAAAGTGTCGCGCCTGTAAGCTCTTCTATAGCTTTTAATGGTGATAGGATCATGAAGCAAAAAGCTCCATGATCCTATCGCGTTTTGCTATTCGTAAACATGGAATTATTTTCGCGTATAAACTTCAAAGGTATAAGCAAATGCATGTTTGTCATCGGCCTGATGCGAATCTGAGGCAACTAATTCCCATTCTTCTGACGGTAATTCAGGAAAGAAAGCGTCACCTTTGATAGTTGTATGTACGCGCGTCAGAAGCACTTTATTTGTCAAGGGTAGCGCTTGCTGATAAATGTTTGCGCCACCAATGATGAATACCTCACGTTCATCCCGGCAATACAAGAGTGCCTCTTGGATGCTGTTGGCAACATCAATATCTTCTCCCTGGAAATTCGCGTTACGTGTAATGACAATATTTCTTCTGTCTGGCAATGCTTTGCCTATGGCCTCAAAAGTCTTTCTGCCCATTAGGACAGAGTGCTCAACGGTATTTCTCTTAAAATATTTAAAGTCGTTGGGTAAATGCCAAGGCATCTGATTGTCGATTCCGATGGCATTGTTTTCCGACGCAGCTACGATTAATGTGATCGTTGGGTTGCTCATTTTTGATATAAGGTGATTATTCGTTCGCTAAAATATATTACAAAATCAGGTACCTTTCTTGTTAAACGGCCACCGGAGCTTTGATATGTGGATGGGATTCGTAGTTTAACAATTCAAAATCTTCAAACTTAAAATCAAAGATATCTTTTACTTCAGGGTTTATTTTCATCTGGGGTAGCGCTTTTGGCTCGCGGCTCAATTGGAGCTCCGTTTGCTCGAAGTGATTACTGTAGATATGTGCATCGCCAAGGGTGTGGATAAACTCTGCGGCTTCCATGTCACAAACCTGTGCGACCATCATCGTCAATAAAGCATAAGAGGCAATGTTGAAAGGAACGCCCAAGAATATATCGGCACTACGTTGATAGAGTTGACAGGACAATTGCGGCTTTAAGATACCTTTTTCAGGTTGTGCCGGAGCGACATAAAACTGAAAAAAGGCATGACAAGGAGGTAATGCCATATGCTCTATTTCGGCAACATTCCATGCCGATACAATAATACGGCGTGAATCCGGTGAATTTTTTAGCTGGTTGATAACCTGTGTGATCTGATCGATATGACGGCCATCGGGTGTTGGCCAGGAGCGCCATTGTGATCCGTATACAGGGCCTAAATTTCCTTGTTCGTCAGCCCACTCGTCCCAAATGCTTACGCCATTTTCTTTGAGATACTGAATATTGGTTTCACCTTTAAGAAACCAGATCAATTCATGGATAATGGATCGCAGGTGTAATTTCTTCGTCGTTACCAAAGGGAAACCTTCCTGAAGGTTGAAACGCATCTGATATCCAAAGACACTTTTGGTACCTGTGCCCGTACGATCTGTCTTTACAACACCATTCGTATATACATGTCTGAGTAAATCTAAATATTGTTTCATCTGTAAAAAGTAATTATTAAATACCAAATATCAATACTATAATCGAACTGGACAGAACGAATAACACTATTTTATGTGTCTGATTCTCAATCGGGGAATATTTGAATACATCATGTCCGGCTCTAATTTAGTTTGTCCGTAATAAGCCGCCGGTGCATTCAACCTTTCAAGATAGTCAAAACTAAGGAAAATCCTTATAACGAGAAAGTCAAAACTTAAAATGGTAAGAGGGGTTACTGAAAAAAAATGTAATTTTGCAAAATATTATGGAGAATAAAAAAGTAGCTTTTTATACACTTGGATGTAAACTGAATTATTCGGAGACATCATCCATTGGTCGTTTATTTAAAGATGCGGGCTATGATACCACAGCGTTCAATAGCCGTGCAGACGTCTATGTAATCAATACATGTTCGGTAACGGATAATGCTGACAAGAAGTGTAGAAAAGTAGTGAAGGAAGCTTTAAAGCACTCTCCCAACGCCTATATTACGATTGTTGGCTGTTATGCGCAGCTAAAACCAAAAGAGATTGCAGAGATTCCCGGAGTGGACATGGTCTTAGGTGCAGCTGAAAAGTTTAATATTATTGAGCATATCAATGATTTGACGAAACAGGAAAAAACGATCGTTTATAATGGTCCAATCGATGAGACCAATCAATTTGTCTCGGCTTATTCGATTGGCGATCGTACGCGTACGTTCCTAAAAGTACAGGACGGCTGCGATTATTCATGTACATTTTGTACGATTCCTTTGGCACGTGGCGGAAGTCGCTCGGGCAAGATCGAAGATATTGTGCGTCAAGCAGAAGAAATTGCAGCTTCAGGCGTCAAAGAAATCGTTTTAACAGGTGTAAACATTGGCGATTTTGGCATTCGGGATGGTAAGCGCGAAGACCGGTTCTTGGATTTGGTACAAGCACTGGATGAAGTCGAAGGGATTGATAGAATCCGTATTTCCTCGATAGAACCCAATCTTCTTTCCAATGATATTATTGAGTTTGTGGCCCAATCAAAACGTTTTGTTCCACATTTCCATATGCCATTGCAGTCTGGAAGCAATAAAATTCTGGGTTTAATGCGCAGAAGGTACAAAAGAGAGCTTTACACAGAGCGCGTCGCTTTTATCAAGTCATTGATGCCTAATTGCTGTATCGGTGTTGACGTTATTGTCGGATTTCCGGGAGAAACACGTGAAGACTTTATCGATACATACAATTTCTTGAATGATTTGGATATTTCTTACCTGCATGTCTTTACCTATTCAGAAAGGGAGAATACGATTGCTGCTCAAATGGACGGTGCTGTACCGGGAGCTCAACGCAGCGACCGTAGCAAAATGTTGCACATCCTTTCGGAGAAGAAGCGCCGTGCGTTTTATGAGTCACAGCTTGGTGAGACTGGTGATGTTTTGTTTGAAGCAGACGAAAAAGATGGTTATATGCATGGTTTTTCTAAAAACTATGTCAAAGTACGGACCTTATACGATCCATTATTGGTGAATGAGGTTGTGCCGGTTAAATTTATTGAAGTAACGGATTCCTGTGAAGTGGAAGTAGAAGAAATTCCGGAGACACTGACACATTAACCTTTTTAAGATTTATAACATACAAAGGTTTAACATATAAAAAAGGCAATCTTATTAGAGAAGATTGCCTTTTTTCGTTAACGGGAATTCCATAATTTCCCTATTGATTGCAGCACACAGTTGTGTTCTTGATCAAATTGACTACAGTACTCCGACCGGAAGTGGATCGGTCGCCTAATGCGTACTGCTCTTTGCTGCATTTAACCAGATGACGGTACCCAAGATCAAAAGTACCCCGAGCCATTGTATCGTGGATACACTTTCATGAAGTATAAAAAACGACATACAGGTGGCTACGGGTAGCTCCGCCGAACTTAATATTCCGCCTAAGGAGAAGCCCGTTTTCGGTAGGCCATAGGCAAATAATAAAGGCGGGATGACCGTGCCAAATAGCGAGAGGATCAAGCCGAAATAGAGGAAGTTACCATCAAATTGACCATTCCATAAATAAGCAGGTGGAAACAAGGTGAAGACCAGTATACAGGCCCCCGTTACCATAATAGCGCTTTTTTGAATGGGGTGATAGTCATTGCCGACACGACCGTTGACGATCATGAAGACCGAATAGGCGGTCGCTGCTAAAAGACCAAATAAGACACCTGTTAGGTTGAGGTGTTGCAAGCCTTTTTCAAGAAGTCCAGTCGCTAATAATGTTGCAATGAGTACAATGCCGATACCAATCAGGTTGTTTTTTGAAGGTTTTACCTTGAAAAAGATAAATTCGATTACCACACCGATCCAGATATACTGCATGAGCAGTACGATGGCCAACGAAGCCGGGACGAGCTGTACACATTTGTAATAGAGAATGCTCACCAAACCGGTCGAAGTACCACTGATTAATATCTTGATCCATGAAGATTTCTTGCTTGAAGAGTGAAATGACTTTGCCGAAAAGAGTTTGATGATGATATAGATAAGCCAAAGGATAAGCATGCCAAACAATACCTGAATTCCCGTTACCTCTCCTAAATTCAACCCTTTACCATAGGCTTTTTTAACAAACGTTGATAGTATCCCAAAACTACTCGCACCTAAAAAGACAGCTAATGCACCTTTTAATTTTTCCATTCTCAAATAAATTAGGCGTCAAAGTTACGATTTCTGAACAATTCTTTTTCTTATCTGACGTTCTTATCAAGAAAAGCAATCTCCGGGGGCAAGCAAATTTATTGGATATCAACAGCAATTTAATTAAGTTTGTTATGCAAGTAAGTTTGTTAAGCAAGAACGTAAATCGAACCGCATGGGTGTCAGATCTTATTTTATCTTCTTTTTAGGTGCAGTTCTATTTTTGAGCAGTTGTTCAACGAAGAAAAAGGTACTTAGCTCCAAAACACATTCTTCCAATGGTTCGGTTTTGACAGATGCGAGCTCAGCGCGTGGAAAAACTTTTTCGGGATCCAAACTTGACAATTATGCAGACTTGCTCAATGTGAGTACCAAAAAACTAAATCCGCACCTTTATTCCTTTATTGACGATTGGATGGGGATACCGCATCGTATGGGTGGACAGACCAAATCGGGGGTAGATTGCTCGGGATTTGTTAATCTGCTCTATATTGAAGTATACAAAGGGAATTTGCCGCGGACTTCGCGTGACATGGAAGGAATAGTAAAGAGAAAAAAGGTCGATAAACTTGAAGAAGGAGATCTCGTGTTTTTTTCTTTCGGACGAAATGGAATAGATCATGTTGGTGTATACCTGCATAATAATAAGTTCGTTCATGTTTCGACACGGAAAGGTGTTATTATCTCTGATCTTACCGACAGTTGGTATGCGAAGACCTTTGTTGACGCGGGCTCTCCCAATATCTAAACGCGTGAATTTCATGTAGGTTTTATGTCATATCTTGATATAAACTTTTATACCCTGTATAAATCCTTATTTTTGTCAAAATTTTATAGAAATGACAATCAAGAGTAAGAAGATTTTTTTGGGCCTTTGTATTATTGTGCCGTTTTTGATGTATTGTGTTTATTACTATAGTAATATGATCAAAAATGCCCCTTTTCGTTTTGCCGATTTTGAATCCATTGAATTCAAATATGGCGAGCCGAACCACATGGTCAACGAATACAATTCAAAAACACGTATCTATAAATATTTAGACAAAAAAGATTCTCTAATTACCGATACTGTAAAATTTACAAAAGACGATTTATTATACCTGCATCGCAAAGCAATGGAGCTCGGCTTTTGGAACTTGGATACCGATATGACCGGTCCTGAATGGCAGCAGGATTCAACAAATTCTAAAGTCCCACGTTTTTATTTAGAGTTCAACTATAAAGATAAGTCCAAGCATATCACTTTGGATGCAGATTTTGCAGGCAACCCTCGGATGCACGATGCAGCAAAATCAATGATCGATGAAGTCAACCGCATGTTGGCAACTGCGCAAGCCAGATAGTTAAGAAATAGGCCCTAAGGGTAAAGAGAGAAATCAAGTCATTGGTTTCTCTTTTTTTGTGCCGAATATCCGTCTGTAAACAAAGGATGGAAGAAGGATTTAACCCGCCAACAACATATATGTTAGTAGGGATTTTATAGGGACTTAATAGGGACCTGATAGGGACCTCATTCGGATGAATACGTATAAAACACGGATAAGGTCCCTATAACGATACTGCCAAATATGGATTAATTAATACAGGAGTATTAAATGGCTTCCTTTGTTTTTTGATAAATTCTTTATATTCTCTTTATACTCCGTTAACCTGAATCGAATACTTTAGCGCCAAAACAAAATTTCATATGAAAGCATTTTTGGCACTAGCAATTTCCTGGGCATGCGTAAACGCTGTGCAGGCGCAAGATTTTGCAAAAGGAAAAGTTTATCTGGACGTAAACAAGAACGGAAAATTAGATAAAAACGAACAAGGTATTGCGTCTGTTTCTGTTAGTAACGGGCGTGAAGTGACAACGACTGATAAAGATGGTAATTACCAATTGCCCGTTGGAAATGACAACATCATTTTTGTGGTTAAACCAACAGGCTATGCTTTGCCCTTGGATGAAAATAACCACCCAAAATTCTATTATATCCATAAGGTAAACGGTAGTCCAGTTTCAAAATACCCTGCTGTTGCTGCTACAGGAAAAATCCCTGCTGCTGTAAATTTTGCAATGTATCAACAAGATGAGGATCCTAAGTTTTCAGCTTTTGTTTTTGGTGATCCACAGGCTTACACGGAGGAAGAACTGGCCTATTTCAAAAATGGTGTGATCAATGAAATTTCCGATAAGACAATTGCGAAATTCGGAATAAGCTTAGGCGACTTGGTGGGAGACGATCTTTCACTTCAGCCAAAATATAAATCGGTGATTTCCACGATGGGCTTGCCATGGTATAATGTCATGGGAAACCACGATATGAACTATGATGCTAAAGTGGATAGCCTCTCCGATGAATCGTTCGAGCGGACGTTTGGCCCCAATAATTATGCGTTCAACTATGGAAATACGCATTTTATCATTCTTGATAATATCATTTATCCGAATCCACGGACAGGTAAAGGTTATTTAGGCGGATTCCGTAAAGATCAGCTTGATTTTGTGGAAAATGACTTAAAAAACGTTGCTAAAGATAAATTGATTGTGTTGGCATTTCATATTCCTTTATACCATCAAAACTCGGATGTCTTTCGTAACGAAGATAGACAACGTCTGTTCGATATTTTGGCTCCATTTAAGCATACCTTGTCTTTATCCGCGCATACACACTTTCAGCGGCAATATTTTTATGGGCAAAACGAAGGATGGAAACAAGAAAAGCCACATCACGAGTATAATGTGGGTACGACCTCTGGCGACTGGTATTCAGGCGAGTTGAATGAAAAGGGAATTCCTGTTTCTACAATGCGGGACGGTACACCAAAAGGGTATGCCATCTTAAAAATCGAGGGCAACCAATACAGTTTTGATTATAAGGTTGTCGGTAAGCCAGCAACGTATCAGATCGATTTATATGGCGCATCGGTCGTTCCAGAAAAATACACAAAGAGATATCCGATATACGCTAATTTTTTCATTGGAAAGGAAGGTGACAAGGTAACGTATAGAATCAATCAGGGCGAATGGAAGGAAATGGATTTTGTCAATGAAAACGATCCGGCATTCCTAAATTCTCTTGCTAAATACGATACAGCAACTGAATTAAAGAATACGCGTAGACCTTCGAACCCCGAAAAATCCAGTCATCTGTGGACAGCTAATTTGCCCAAACTTAAAGCTGGTAAATATCAGATTGAGGTTCAGGCGATTGATCTTTTCAATAGAGTACACCTGGCAACAAAGACTATTGAGGTGAGATAAATAACCATTTGTAGAGTTGTTTTAAGTTTAAAGATAGCTTAAGATGCACTTAACATAACGATCCTATATTTGTGTAGAGTAATTTTTGATTCATAAAGAGTTAGGGTTAATGTGTAGATCTGTTGTGAAACACGTCTGAAAATTTAGTTTGTTTTTAAAGTGAAGGTAATCTCCCCAGATTACCTTTCACTGTTTTATACCTTTTAGGCTATCTTACGATACCAGCATTTAACTGCTTCTCGGCTGGCCTGTTCTTACAGTTCATTTGATTTATGCAGACAAGGTTTTGCCTGGTAATTCGTTTGGTATGAACCTTAGCAATATATGAACACATAGTTCGGCTGAACACTTGGTTCGACAGCGATATTTTCTTCTGAAAGTGTCTGACGTTATTGGCCAGAAAGAACATTCCGTTCGCTTTTATTGTTGTTGGTCTGCGAAGTCATGAAGGCTTTTATGCCGGATAGCACGCCGAAAATCATCCGATGCCGGATTTTCAAAGATCTCCAGGTCGAAGTATTTTGTGGCGGCAAATAGGTGGTCGAATACATCCGAAACAATTCCTTCGTAATATTCCCAGCGGATATCGTTTACAAAGAAATAAAGTTCGACTGGAACACCGTGTTCGGTTGAAGCAAGCTGACGCACCATCAGGGGCATGGTCTTGTGGATATTGGGGTTTTGACGTAAATAGGTGAGTGTGTAAGCTCTGAACATCCCTAGATTTGTCATTTTGCGACCATTTATGGGGCTTGACTGATCTATTTGCTGTTGGGTGTTGAATTGGTCAATTGTCCTGGCGCGCTCTTCGATATACGGCCGCAGGATCTGTATATTTTTGAGTTTTTCAATTTCTTCATTTTCTAAAAATCGAATCGTGGAAATTTTGATATTTATGGCCCGCTTTAAGCGCCTACCGCCCGACTGCTGCATGCCCCTGTAATTTTTGAACGAATCCGACAATAGCGTATGTGTTGGTATCGTCGTAATGGTCTTATCAAAGTTCTGTACTTTTACATTATTGAGGTTAATCTCTTTGACCGTTCCATCGGCGCCATATTTGGGCATCTCTATCCAATCTCCGACACGGATGGAGTCATTGGCCGAAACTTGTATACTGGCAACAAATCCTAGTATAGTGTCTTTGAATACCAACATCAGAATTGCGGATGCGGCACCCAAGGATAATAAGAAAGACCAGGGAGATTTTCCTGTCAATATTGAAAAGCAGATCGTTCCGCCGATAAATAATAAGATAATCTGACAGACCTGTAAATAACTCTCCAGAGGTTTGTCTGCAAAAGATTTCTTCATGCGCAGCATATCCCGCAAACTTTTCAGGAGCGAATGAATAATCAATAAACTGACGACAGTCGTGGCTATGTCAAGTATTTTATTGCTGTTTTCTTTCCAGGTTGGAAAACCCATGAAGATAATGGGCATGATATATTGTGCCACTAATATCGGAACAAAATGAGCAACAAGTTTCAGTGTTTTATTACGGATCAACAGATCATCAAAGCGGTTTGTACTACGTCTGATGGCTTTGATTGTTAACAGGAGTAATGTTCTTTTGGTGAAATAGTCAATGATGATCAAAAACAAGACAACCAGTAAGAGTAAAAGGATCGAGTTAACAAAATGACTCCCCTGATTATCAAGGCCAAATTGTTTAATCCATTGAAATGTCCAATTATAGATGTGGGATTGAGAATCTTTGAATAATTCCGTTGCTGTGCTTTGCATGTTACAAATATACAAAAAGCCGCAATTAGCGGCTTTTTGTTATTTTGAATTGAGCGGTTCACGCTCGTGTTTATGTCTAAAGAAGACTGCAAAAAGGACTGCTATAACCAAGGTGTAGATGGCAAAAGCTAGCCAGATGTCATGCCAGTCTTTCAGCATGAGGTTACCACTTAACATGCCGTCAGGTAAGATTGAGATACTCTTTTCCTGCAGAAAATGTAAAAAATGGGTGTTGTCGATTGTTGTATCTAAATATTGTGCGAGATCTTTGCTGTTTTGAAAACTTTTGGTAAAGTAGTGGTCAATGATCCAACCCGATGCAAAACTGCCTACAACGGCACCGAAACCGTTTGTCATCATCATAAATAAGCCTTGTGCCGAGCTGCGTATGCGTGATGTTGTGGAGGTTTCAACAAATAAAGAACCTGAGATATTAAAGAAGTCAAATGCCATACCATAGACGATACAGGATAATACAATCATCCAAAGTCCGCCTGCAGGGTCACCAAATGAGAATAATCCAAAACGTAATACCCAGGCAAACATCGAAATCAGCATGACCTTTTTTATACCGAATCTTTTGAGGAAAAATGGAATAGCAAGAATAAAAAGTGTCTCGGATATCTGCGAAATGGACATAATGATGGTCGAATATTTCACAACGAAAGATTCTGCAAATTTAGGGTAGAATTTAAATTCATCCAAAAACACATCACCGTAGGCATTGGTCAATTGGAGTGCGGCACCTAAGAACATGGAAAAAATAAAGAACAAAGCCATTTTATAATTTCCAAAAAGTTTAAATGCTTCCAAGCCTAATAGTTGTGTCCAGGAAGCATCTTCCTGTTGTAACTTCTTCGGTGGACATTTAGGTAATGTAAAAGCATAGAGACTTAAAGCCAAAGCTGCGGTTCCGGCGATATAAAATTGATAAGCTGTGGCCTTGTTGCCTGTTAAATTGGTGATCCACATGGCGACGATAAAACCTATGGTTCCGAAAACCCGGATGGGGGGGAATGCCTTGACCAAATCGTAGTTATTTTCATTTAATGCCGTATATGCAATGGAGTTGGATAGGGCCAAAGTCGGCATATAAAAACACATTGCCGCAAGCATCGCATAAAAAAAGGTGTTTGGATCATTTACCTGAGGTAAATAGAATAAAACACCCGCATAACATAAGTGAAGAATAAAATATAATCTTTCGGCATTTATCCAACGATCGGCGATAATTCCCATCAAGGTAGGCATAAATAAAGAAGCGATCCCCATGGTTGCAAAAATAGCTCCAAATTGTGTACCATCCCATTGTTTTGTGCCAAACCAATAGTTTGCTATTGTAATCAACCATGCTCCCCAGACAAAAAACTGAAAGAAGCTCATAATGGTCAATCTTAATTTAATAGACATAAATCGATGTTATTTAAAATTTTTGTTTCGCTTTAATGAAAGGAGTTATTTTCTTTTGGAAATCTCATCCCTAATCAATGCAGCCTGCTCGTAGTTTTCTTCGGTCAATGCCTGATTAAGTGCTTGCTCCAGTTGCTCATCTGTCAACGTGGAGAAAGGATTTTGTGGGGATTTTGAAGGTGTTTTTTCTTCGATCTCAACAACACTTGGATCCTGAACTTTGTTGGATTTGTCTAGGTTTTCCAAAAATGCAAACTCATGTCCCTCAATGATAATTCCAGCAGAGGACATAATAAATTCGTAGGCATAGATCGGAGCTTCAAACCGTACAGCCAGTGCAACGGCATCGGATGTGCGGGCATCAATCTCGACAATCTTGTTGCCGTCGGAACAGATAATTTTAGCATAAAATATCCCTTCAATCAAATTATAGATCAGTACTTCAATGAGTTTAATACCAAAAGAATCTGCAAAAGATTGAAATAGGTCGTGTGTCAGCGGACGACTAGGAATCATTTTCTCTATCCGAATAGCAATAGCTTGAGCCTCGTGGCTGCCGATAATGATGGGCAATCTTCTGTTGCCCTCCACTTCTCCCAATACAAGAGCATAAGCCCCAGATTGCGTTTGACTATAGGATAAACCAACGATATCTAATCTGATTTTCTTCATTTTAATTCCAAAGCGGTCTACAAACTTAGATAAATTTGCTTTTATATGCAATTATAACAAATAAAAACTCCCCATTCATTTTGGATAAATGGGGAGAATATATCGGAAGAAAGCTTTAAATACCTTTGTAAGCCTTCAATGCCTGCGTTAATTTCGGAACGACGTCGAAAGCATCGCCTACAATTCCATAATCGGCCACTTTGAAAAAGGGCGCTTCTGGATCTTTGTTGATGACAACGATTGTTTTAGAAGAGCTTACTCCGGCCAAATGCTGTATTGCTCCGGAGATACCGATAGCAATGTAGAGATTGGGGCTAACAACAATACCTGTTTGGCCTACGTGCTCCGAATGCGGGCGCCAGCCTGCATCAGATACGGGTTTTGAACATGCTGTAGCTGCACCAAGGACGTCTGCAAGTTCTTCCACCATACCCCAGTTTTCAGGGCCTTTTAAACCACGCCCAGCGGAGACGACGATTTCAGCTTCCGGCAGGGAAACTTTGTCTGTTGCTCGGACAATCTCTTTGACCATCGTTGTAAAATCTGTTTGGTCAATATTGGGAGCAAAAGTTTCGACAGTTGCGCTACCACCGGTCTCTTTTGTTTCATATGCATTCGGGCTTAGTGCGATGACCTTTATATCCGAGGATAGTTCGAGCGTAGCGAACGCTTTATTGGAGAACGCTGTTTTTTTGACAGTCAGTTTGTCGCCATTGATTTTCGGCAATTCGAGCGCGCCATCGGCCAGACCAGCCTCTAATTTGGCTGCAATACGTGGAGCGAGTCCTTTGCCCGAGAAAGAGTTGGACAGCACAAGTATTTTTGAGCCGGTACTCTTTACGGCTTCAGCAATGATGCTTGCATACGCTTGGTTTACAAAAGAAGCGAGTCGCTCATTGTCGACATTTAATACTTTGGAAGCACCGTACTTGCCCAAGCCAGCAAGTTCGTCTCCAGCGACATTTCCAATTGAAATCGCAACAAGATCAGTCTGTATGTTATCGGCGATGGATTTTGCATAAGAAACAACTTCAAAAGCAGATTTTTTGAATTTTCCATCGGTATTTTCTACGTATACGAGTATAGACATGGTGTTTTAGCGTTTAAAGATTAAATAACTTTAGCTTCGTCGTGAAGAAGAGAAACTAATTTTTCTACCTCGGCAGCGTCAACAAGTTTGACCGTACCGCGCGGAGCAGGTGTCTCATAGCTGACAATGTGTTCAAGAACGTCTATAGTGGAAGGTTCCAGCACATCCAATGGTTTGGTCCGCGCACTCATAATACCACGCATATTAGGTATTTTTGGCTCGGCAACACCTTCTGCTGTACCAATGACGATGGGCAGCTTTGCTGTCAATACTTCTTTTCCGCCTTCAATCTCGCGCTCAACTGTGACTGCGTCGCCCGCAATATCAACTTTTTTGGCAATGGAAACAGAAGGGATATGCAGCAGTTCTCCTACGATTGCCCCCACTTGAGCACCGTTATAGTCGATGGATTCGCGGCCAGTTAAAATTAAGTCAAATGCATTGTCTTTGGCATACTTTGCTATCTGATTAGCAACAAACCAAGCATCGCGTGGAGCGGCGTTAATCCGTACAGCATTGTCTGCGCCAATTGCCAATGCTTTTCGAATGGTTGCATCTGTAGATGCATCGCCCACATTGATGACAGTTACGGTTCCTTTTCCACCTTCAGCCAACTCAACTGCTTTGGATAAAGCAATTTCATCATAAGGGTTTATAATGAATTGTACACCAGCTGTGTTAAATGCAGTGTTGTCATTTGTAAAAGTGATTTTGGATGTAGTGTCAGGGACATTACTTATACAAACTAATATTTTCATATACGATTGGTTTTACTCAAACTTACCATATTTTCTTTCAATTAAAAAGCGCTAAGGCGTTTTAAATGCTGTTAAAGAGTCGTCTTGTGATTTTGATGAATTTTTAATTTTACCAGTTGTTTTCGTGTATTTTTTTTGATATGATATGATATTTAGGTGTTTTGTTGTCTTTTTTGTATTTTTTTATTTTAAATAGCCGATTCTTTATAATGGATTTATTGCGTCAGTAAATTGTCATTTTATATGCTAGCATAGTAATTTTAGAAAGCATCGCAGCTCATTCGGGGTTCCTGTTTATAAAAAGCTTTCGTGTGATATGGAGAGATGCGGAATTGTTTGAGGGGGATACACAATTAAATTGCATATAAAATGCAATTTGTCTAAGTTTGAAATAAAAAAGATATGTCGACACGATTGGATCAACTGAATGAATTTTTGAAAGAGAGCCCCGAAGATCCTTTTTTAAAATATGCAATTGCAGCTGAATATCTCAAGCAGGAAGATGAACAAGAGGCTTTGTTGAGATTTGAGAATTTAGTACATACAAATCCAGATTATGTAGGAACTTACTATCATTTGGGCAAATTGTACGAAAAATTAAATAAACAGGCGTCCGCGATTGATACCTATAGATCCGGAATTGAGATCGCTCGGAAGACACGTAATTTCCATGCTTTGGGCGAGTTACAAGGTGCATTATCATTCTTGACAGACGACGATGAAGATGATTTTTAATCTTTTCTAAATTTTTGGTATTTAATTTGTTATGAATTTATTGGTGTAACTGTTAGATGCTGATTTTTTTGAATTTGGAATGAGATGAAAAGGTTTATTTGGATTGTGGGTTTGTTGTTGACAATTGGAATGGTGGGATGTGATAATCCCAAACAAAGTGTTGCGGTCTATAAAGATAATTTACAGGACCTAAAAGGTAGGGATAAGGCGGAAGTAGTGATTGGTGAATACAAAGGCGTCATGCCTTGTGCGGATTGTGATGGTATAGAAACACTTATTTCATTGCATGCTGACAATACCTACCAATATTCATCTAAATACCTTAATAAAAGTGATGATGTGTTTATGCGTGAAGGAAAATGGAAATTGGATGGTAACATTATTACACTGGACGGCGTTGACTATAAGTTCAAATTAGGAAATCGGATACTCAGTCAACTGGATCTCTCTGGAAATGACATAACGGGCGATATTTCCAAATATTATGTTTTGACAAAAAATTGATATGTAGCCTAAGGGATATATTAAAACATAAAAAGCCGAAAATATACTTTCGGCTTTTTATGTTTTTGGATGTATAGCTGTTTTTCGGCTATTGAATAAGTTCTTTCTTGCTGCAAGCCTGATAATTTATTTTTCACTTGCGGGGCATGCTTGACGCTTTACCTATAAATGCTATTTGTTCTTTGTACAAAGTTCTTTCAAGGTTGCTACCACAAAATCGACTTCTTCCTTTGTATTATGCTTGCAGAATGAAAAACGAACCGAAGGACGCTCCGAGCTTGATTTGATTGCACCCAATACATGCGATCCGATGTCTGTTCCTGAGCTGCAGGCACTGCCACCAGAACAAGAGATTCCTGCAATATCCAGGTTGAATAAAAGCATGTCAGCAAGGTCACTACATGGGAAAGAAACATTCAATACGGTATACAGTGATTTTTCTGGTTCAATAACACCATTAAAATCAATTTCGGGGATTGCTTTCTGCAACTCGTCGATCATATAAGATTTGAGTCCTTGAATATAAGCGTGGTGTTCTTCCATGTGCTCATAGGCAAGTTCTAAAGCTTTGGCAAGCCCCGCGATTCCATAGACATTTTCTGTTCCACCACGCATGTTGCGCTCTTGTGCTCCACCATAGATTAACGGTTTAATCTTGTTATTCGCATTGATGTAAAGAAAACCCACCCCTTTTGGGCCATGGAATTTATGGGCAGCCCCTGTTATAAAATCTATTTTAAGGTTACCAAGGTCATGTGGATAATGCCCCATGGTCTGTACCGTGTCCGAATGGAATATCGCATTATACTTTTGGCATAACTCGGAGATACGTTGAATATCGTTGAGATTTCCGATCTCATTATTGGCATGCATAATGGAAACAAACGTACGCGGATTGGTACTTAAAAGTTCTTCCAGCTGGGTGAGATTTAAATTACCTTTTTCGCCAACTTCCAATAAGTCGAGGTGCACCTTACCGGCTTTTTCAAGTTCTTCTAAGGTATGTAATACGGCATGGTGCTCAATAGGTGAGGTGATGGCATGGGTTATCCCAAAGTCGGCGATTGACCTAACGATGGCCATATTGTCGGCCTCGGTTCCACCCGATGTGAAGAATATCTCTGCTGGAGATACATGAAGTAGATTGGCAATCGTTTTACGGGCTTTTTCTACAATTGTTTTTACTTGTCGTCCGTGACTATGGATAGAAGATGGATTTCCAAAGTTATTGTTCATCACATCCACCATTACTTTTATTACTTCAGGATCTAAGGCTGTAGTCGCTGCATTATCAAAATATACTTGCATGGTGCAAAATTACAAATCTCTCAAGTAAATTAGAGGTATTAAATGACTTATTTTTATCATTTTATTTTCCTAATTGTAGCTGACAGTGCTGGCGTAGCGGGGTCTCATTATAATTAGGTCCTTTTTGCCTGGAAAGGAATAAGATGAGTACTTTTCCGTTCTGATGAAAAAAATAGCGCCAATCTATTACTTCAGTTTGGCGCTACTTTTCAATTTAGATAAGTTCTTTTTTTCGTCGGACGACGATGAGTATCACAAGTCCTCCCATTGCGAGCGCCAACCCCAAATAGGCTGCAATATCACCGGCTTGTGTATAGAAAGTAATTTCTTCATTTAAATTAATTTCCTGATTTAGGGCTGCAGGCTGCCACCATTTAGTCTGTTGTACAATATCGCCACGTTGATTGATAAAGCCTGAAATCCCTGTATTTGCCGATCGGGCAACCCAGCGCCTGTTTTCAATAGCACGCAGTTTGGCATACTGTAAATGCTGGTCTTTACCCGAAGTATTGCCCCACCAGCCATCGTTGGTGATGATAGCAATAAACTGAGCGCCTTTTTTGACATATTGGGAAACATAATTGCCCCAAATGGATTCATAACAGATTACGGGTGCGGCACCAATACCGCTTTGGGCATAGAATACCGAAGGTTCGGCCTGTTTCCCGTAGCCACCTGTCGTGCCGCCGAATGCTTTAAATAAAGGTTTCAGGAAGTTCATCGCTGCGCCAAAAGGCATTTGCTCTACGCCCGGCACGAGTTTAGACTTATGGTAAAACTGAAGTTTGGAGGAATAATCGATCAATGTCGCAGCGTTGAAATTATCCTGGTATACATTAGGAGCTATTTCACGCGCAGTAGGTGTTTTTGCATAGTTGTACAACTGATAGCTTTCAATACCTGAAAGTACATTACCATTTTTATATTGATCTAAAAATTTTAAAATGCGCTGGTAAGAATAGGTTTCCCTAAAGTTTTCCTCGTCAAAATCGCCGTTCTGTGAAAGTGCAGTTTCAGGCCAGATGAAAAACTCCGTATTGGGTTTGGCGACTGAATTTGATAAGGCGAATAAGGTGTTTAATTGTTCCTCGGGACTTAAATTGAATTTAATATAAGGGTCAATATTCGGTTGAACAACAACAATCTGTGCAGGATTCTGATGTTCTTCGTAGTTGAAGTAACGTATCAGCGAGTAAGTGCTGGGAACCAGTAATATCGTCGCCAAAGAGGCAATCGGGACAATCTTACGTTTGATCGGATAAAGTCTTTTTCCATTGAGGTAAAGTGTAAATACCAAGATATTGACCAGCCAGATCCATATTGTTCCGCCATAGATCCCTGTGATGTCGTACCATTGGATCAATTGGTGGAAACTTGCGAAACCATTGCCTAAAGTCATCCAAGGGAAGGCTAAATCCCAGGATTCGTGTAGAAATTCATAGCTTATCCAGAATCCCATTAATCCGAAAAGGGATAACAGGATGTTCGTTTTGCCTCGTAATTGCCCATATAAGCTGAAAGCCAGTGCCATTAAAGCGGCGCCAAGACAAAAAGGTATCAGACTGATGACAACAGCGGCAAAGGGCGGCATAACTGCCGAGATGGAGTTGTAAACCCAGTAAATGGAAGCCGTGTTCCAAACAACGGCCGTGAGTCCCGCTGTAAGAAATACTTTGCGGCCTTTTCTTTGGAGTGTTTCACTGCGGATAATGTTTTCTACAGCAATCAGCAAAGGCACAAAACCAATAAATAACAAGGGACTGGAATAGGGGATCGGAGGCCAGCCCAACCACAATAAAAAGGCACTTAAAAGTGCCAGTAAATAGTTATTTTTCACTCTATATTTTCTCCCATTTATGATTATAAACTGGATAAAACTTCTCTCTTTTTACTCTCGTATTCCTCTTGGGTAATCAATTGTTTGTCGAAGAGTGTTTTTAATTTTTTGAGCTTTAAGGTAATTTCATCATCTTCCTCTTCTTTAACGGGTGGAGCGGGTGGGATGTTTGATACCGTTGGCGCCGGCGGAGTTACTGGTGCCGATACAACAGCTTGAGGTGCTGCCGGAGCTGTAACTGCTGGCTGAACCGGTGTATTATTATCTGGCCGTTCGATAATCACTTCCTTTGCAACTGTTGGAGCAATGACTATTTTTTCTTTTTCGGCAGCCAATTCCGCTTTTTTATAGTTTTCAAGGGCGGCTTTAATATATTGATACAATTTCCTAGCCTGAACTTTAGGGATATAGTCT
>NZ_DKSP01000243.1:0-25034 GCF_002472745.1 Sphingobacterium sp. UBA7253
TTGTGGTAACGCATAAAATTCTCCAGGATTCATACGGGAAGGTACGACAAAGTCGCGTGCTCCCTCCGGAGTTGATTTAATCAGGTATGGAGTTTCTACTTCCAGGAAGTTTTGGGAGTCAAGATAACGGCGTACCTCTTGTGAGGTCTTATGACGTAAAATAAGGTTTTCACGTACGGGGTTACGACGCAAATCCAGGTATCTGAACTTCATTCTGATGTCATCACCACCATCTGTTTCATCTTCTATTGTAAAAGGGGGTAATTTAGCGGCATTTAATATTTCAAGATTTGAAACCTTGATTTCAATGTCTCCAGTGGAGATTTTAGCATTTTTATTAGAGCGTTCGATAACTTCTCCGGTTACCTTGATGACATATTCTCTTCCGAGCTCACGGGCACTTGCGCGCAAGGAAGCATCATCATCTGCATTGAACGTTAATTGTGTGATACCATATCGGTCTCTAACATCGATGAAAGTCATACCGCCCAAATCGCGCGATTTTTGAACCCATCCACTTAGGGTAACCGTTTTCCCTAAGTCAGCTAGTGTTAATTCTCCACAAGTGTGTGTTCTGTGCATATCGTTATGAAAATTATATTTGACGCAAAATTATTGGTTTTACTCGACAATAACGAATTCTGTTTAGGTTATTTGAGTAGCGTTCTCCCACTTTCTTCCACATCTTTTCTTTCTGTTTTTGTTGTCTCCCACTTTGCCCCCTTTTGAGAGAAAAATTGGGTAAAATTAAATTTCTAAAGAGGAAATTTTTACAATTCATTTCTGATTTTGATAAAAAAAAGAGCGAAAAATCGTGTCTCGTGTAATAGTTTGTTTTGCTGATAAATTGGGGTTTAACTGCTTGTAAATAAGGTTTTACATGTGTTTCATTCCAAGAGTACTTCTGTTTGTTGTAGCTATTTGTCGATGTGGAAAACTTTTTTATGTGATAAAGTGGGGGAAAGTGGGAGAAAGTGTATACTTTTACATTTAAATTAGAATAGGATAATTGACGACATGACTCAGTTGATCGGAGAATTCGAATGCAAGTTAGACGCCAAAGGAAGAATGGTGTTGCCAGCTGCGCTCAAGAGGCAAATGCCTCATGTAGAGCGGGATGGCCTTGTAGTGAATCGCGGTTTTGAGAAACATCTGGTATTTTATCCAAGAGAAGAGTGGGATTTGATGACGGCTAAGCTGGCGAAATTGAATCAATTCGATCCTAAAGTACGGGCGTTTGTTCGTGCTTTTACGCGTGGCGCTACGGAATTAACGTTGGATGCTGCGGGGCGTGTTTTGTTACCAAAAAGTTTGTTGGAATTTGCGGGCATAAGCACTGAATTGGTTTTGGCTTGTCAGTTTAATAAGATTGAGGTTTGGTCAAAAGAAGGATATGAGGAATTGATGGGTGATGGCGGAGTAGAGGATATATCATCTTTGGCGGCAGAGGTAATGGGGGATATTAATTTTGGACTATAAGCGTATGGAGAATGTATATCATGTTCCGGTAATGTTGCAAGAATGCATGGATGCTTTGGCTATTAAGCCGGATGGTATCTACGTGGATGTAACTTTTGGTGGTGGTGGTCATTCTCGGGAGATTTTGAAGAGATTGGGGCCAAAAGGGAAGCTGTTTGCTTTTGATCAGGATCCCGATGCATTGGAGAATGCAATTGACGATCCTCGTTTTACATTGATACATCAAAACTTTAGGTTTTTAAAGAATAGCCTTCGATTGGAAGGAGTGCGTTCTGTAGATGGTATTTTGGCAGATTTAGGTGTTTCCTCGCATCAATTTGATGCGGCTGATCGTGGGTTTTCTATTCGCTTTGACGCGGATCTGGATATGCGTATGGATCAAGTTGGTGATTTAGATGCGAAGTCGCTTTTGGCGACTTATTCGGAGGAGGATCTTCACCGCATTTTTGGGATGTATGGTGAAATCATGAATGCCAAGTCGCTTGCGAAAACAATTGTTACTGCACGTTTGGCACAGCCAATCCAGACTGTTGCCGAATTGAAAGAGGTGATTCAACGGATGGTTCCGAAAGGTAAAGAACATAAGTATCATGCGCAGGTATTTCAGGCGCTTCGTATAGAAGTGAATCGCGAGTTGGAAGCCTTACAGGAGTTTTTGTTGCAAACAGTTGATGTGTTACATGTTGAAGGTCGATTGGCGGTGATGTCCTATCATTCTCTGGAGGATCGTTTGGTCAAAAATTTTATGGCCAAAGGAAAGTTTAAAGGAGAAGTTGAAAAGGATTTTTTTGGAAATGAAATTAAGCCATTTCATGTGTTGAGCCGTAAAGCAATTACGGCATCTGCGCAAGAGTTGGCGTTAAATAATAGATCGCGCAGTGCGAAACTGCGTATTGCTGAAAAGTTGGATTTGTCTTAAAAATGGAGCGAGAGGATGAGCAGAAATACGATAAGACAGAAAGAATTGAGTGAAGAAGTTCAGGAGGAACTACAAGAAACTGTCGAAGAAAAGGCGGAACAAACAGAAGCGTTTATTAAAACGCTTTTTACCGTTGGAGACCTTTCGTTAAATAAAATATTGCAGTACTTGCCGTTTGGAGCTTTTATCGCCTTTCTGATGTTGTTGTATATTTCCAATCGTCATTTTGCAGAGCGAACTATTCGGAGTATCGATAAAGTGAGTAAAGAGGTGAAGGAGTTGGGCTGGGATCATAAATCGCTCTCCGCCGAACTGATGAAAATGTCTACACAGACAGAAATTGCCAAACGTGTAGATTCGCTGGGATTGAAAGAGCGTGTGGAGCCACCGATCAAAGTTGAAGTTATAGAGAATAAGGAAGATAAATAGGAAGAGTTATGAGTATCAGAAATACGATTCTTGTTCGTGTCTATTTTGCTTTTGGGCTTATCGTACTACTTGCGTTTTTGGTATTTGGAAAAATGACAAAGTTGCAGTATGTCGATGGAGAGCATTGGAAAGCTTTAGCGGATAGCCTTTCTATTCAGGAACGAGAGGTGGAGGCTGCTCGTGGTAATATCTATTCAAATGACGGAAGCTTGTTGGCTACATCAGTGCCTGAATATGAGCTTCGTTTTGATGCAATGGCTATTCCGGAAGAGGATGAAGAGTATTTCAATTTGAAAGTTGACTCCTTGGCTATTAAACTTGCTGATTTTTTTAAAGATAAATCATCGCGGCAGTATTTGACATTATTAAAACAGGCGCGCAATAAAAAACAACGCTACTTGTTGCTCAAACGTAATGTGTCACATCAGGATTTAAAACGGGTAAAACAATTTCCTTTACTTAAATCTGCTCGTGTCAACAAGGAACGTTTTCCAAGTTGTTTGATTACTGATAGGCAGAATAAGCGCATTTTACCTTTTGTCAATCTCGCTGCGAGGACCATCGGTTATAAAAATGTGAAAGAAGATATTCATGTTGGACTGGAAGGTGCGTATGGAGAATATATCGACGGAAAAAGCGGGAAGAGGTTAATGCAGCGTATTGCCGGTGGGGTATGGATTCCTGTCAACAAAGATATTGAGGTTGCTCCGGTTGATGGGTCTGATATTATCTCGACCATTGATGTGAATATGCAGGATATGGCGCAAAGGGCCCTGGAGAAGCAGATGATTACAAGTAACGCGGATGAGGGCTGTGTTGTGATGATGGAGGTGAAAACAGGAGAGGTGCGTGCGGTGGCCAATTTTATGCGTGATAAAGATGGGGTCTATCGTGAAAAGTTCAATCTTGCAATTGCGCAAAGTGCAGATCCAGGTTCAACATTTAAGTTGGCTTCTTATTTGGCTTTGATTGATGATAAGAAAATAGACTCGAGTACAACAGTGAATATTGGTAATGGTAATTGGCCAATTTACAAGCATACCATTCGTGATTCACATGCGCCTAAGAAGTCTATAATTTCTGCGAAAAGGGCCTTTGAGGAGTCGTCGAATGTGGGTGTTACTAAGTTTGTTTATCAGGCTTATAAAGATAACCCAGATCAGTTTACATCAAAACTGCATTCTTTTGGTTTTGGAAAAACGCTAGATCTGCAGATTCCAGGCGAAGGAGTTCCCTTGGTGAAATCTTCGAAAAGTAAAAGCTGGAGTGGGTTGTCGCTGGTACAGATGGCTTACGGCTATGAAATGAAAATTACGCCATTGCAAACGTTGACATTTTATAATGCTGTCGCAAATAATGGTAAGTTGATAGCGCCGCTATTTGTTAAAGAAATTCGGCATTTAGGAAATACAATTCAAACGTTTCAAGCGAAAGTCATTAATGAAAAGATCGCCTCGGATCATGCTTTAGCAGAGGTGCGGGGAATGATGGAAGGCGTTATGACTGAAGGGACAGGTAGAAGTGTTGCTAGCCCATTGTATAGCTCTGGTGGTAAAACAGGAACGGCACAGATGGCTGATGGCTCGAGAGGGTACGGTGCTAGACGATATCAATCTTCATTTGCTGGGTATTTTCCAGCTGAAGATCCAAAATATTCCATTATTGTCGTGATTCGTAATCCGAGAAATGGATATTATGGGGCATCGATTGCAGGTCCTGTATTTAAAGAGCTTGCAGACATGGTATATGCAAACGATATGGAGATGGAGGGAAAAAAGACGTTTAAAGCAGTTAATGTGGGCGGAAGAATGCCATTGACTTTGCAGGGGTCGAAGGAAGCTAGTAAAAAAGTGTACGATAAGTTGGGGATTAATACCGTGAATTGGGATACGATTGCGCGGGGAGAGGTGGATACCTCGACACGAGGCGTACCATTCATAGATTTAAAATATAAAGAAGGAATCGTTCCGAATGTTGTCGGAATGGGATTGATGGATGCTTTATATGTTGTGGAGAATGCAGGATTTAAAGCGCACGTGACAGGAAAAGGAAGAGTTGGAATGCAGTCGTTAGCTGCAGGACAGAAACTGGCTTTTGGAACGGCGATAAATTTAGAACTTAAGTAATGATGGATTTAAAAAAAGTATTGCATGCTATTCCTGTACAGCAGGTTGTAGGGAACCTTGAAGAGGTCGATGTGCACTCTTTGTGCTTTGATTCCAGAAAAGTGGAGTTGGGAAGTTTGTTTATCGCAGTGCGAGGTGTTCAAACAGATGGTCATTTGTTTGTAGACAAGGCAATTACTTCGGGAGCAAGAGCAGTTATTGTAGAGGAGTTGCCAAAAGAGACGTTAGACTCTGTTGCCTATATTTTAGTAGCCGATTCGGCATATGCTTTGGGTGTGGCTGCCGCTAATTTTTACGGAAATCCTTCGGAACAGTTGAAGTTGGTCGGTGTGACCGGCACAAATGGTAAAACGACAGTAGCTACATTGTTGTTTCAGCTGTTTACTGAGTTGGGCTACCATGTAGGCTTATTATCTACGGTGCAAAACCAGATTGGAACGAAGATTATATCAGCAACACATACAACACCGGACCCTATTCAATTGAATAAATTGTTACGGGATATGGTTGATGATGGCTGTGACTATGCATTTATGGAGGTTAGTTCACATGCTGTCGTTCAGGAACGTATTGCAGGCTTGGTGTTTGCGGGTGCAATATTCACAAATATTACGCATGATCACCTTGATTTTCATAAAACTTTTGATAACTATATTAAAGCGAAAAAGAAGTTTTTTGATGATTTGGATGCGAATGCTTTTGCTTTGACGAATGCTGACGATAGAAATGGCCAGGTCATGCTTCAAAATACAGTGGCACATCGGAAAAGCTATGGCTTGCGTTCTGGTGCAGATTTTAAAGCAAAGGTGATCGAAAGCCATTTCGATGGTATGTTGATGAGTGTTGACGGACAGGAAGTATGGGTGAAATTGATCGGCGATTTCAATGCATATAACCTTTTGGCGGTTTATGCTGCCGCTATCTTGCTTGAGCAGGAAACGGTGAAAGTGTTGACCGCACTTAGTACCTTGAAAGGAGCAGAAGGACGATTTGAAACGATGAAATCGGCTTCGGGTGTTTTTGGAATTGTAGACTACGCGCATACACCTGATGCGGTTGAAAATGTGTTGAAGACTATAAGTTCATTGCGACGCCCAGAGCAAAAAATCATTACGGTGTTAGGATGCGGCGGCGATCGGGATAAGACCAAAAGACCTGAAATGGCAGAGGCGGCTCTGCGTTATAGTGACCGTTTTTTAATTACATCTGATAATCCGCGGACGGAAGATCCTTATCAGATTATTAGAGATATCGAAGCTGGTGTGGCAGCAGACCAAAAGGCGAAGACGCTTTCTATAGCGGATCGTAAAGAAGCCATACGCACAGCATATCAGCTGGCTAATCCGGGGGATATTATCCTAGTGGCAGGAAAAGGGCATGAGAAATATCAAGATGTAAATGGTGTGAAACATCATTTTGATGATAAAGAAGTTTTAGAGAATACATTTAACGAACAATAGAAATATGTTGTACCATCTTTTTACGTGGCTTAGCGAATATATTCATATACCTGGAGGAGGTTTGTTTCAATACATCTCCTTTCGGACATCTATGGCCGTAATCGCTTCATTGATTATTACCACGGTTTTTGGGGGAAAATTGATTCAATTCTTGCATAATAAGCAAGTCGGAGAGACAATTCGTGATTTGGGGCTTGAAGGAGAAAAAAAGAAAGCTGGTACGCCAACAATGGGTGGGATCATCATCATTGCAGGTATCCTTATCCCGACCTTATTATTTGCAAAATTGACGAATATCTATGTGATTATCATGATTGTGACAACACTTTGGATGGGCGCAATTGGATTTTTAGATGATTATATAAAGGTTTTTAGACATAATAAAGATGGATTGGCTGGTAAGTTTAAGGTTGTTGGACAAGTAGGTTTGGGAGCCATAATTGCTTGTACGATGTACTTTCATCCGGATATTGTTGTTCGAAAAGGCGTGGATAAACCAACCTCTACCAAGCCCGTTGAAGTGGTTATCAATGAAGGCACAGGTGAGAAGACCTATGCTGAAAACGTGAAATCATCTAAGACAAATATTCCGTTTTATAAAAATAACGAGTTTGATTATGCTAAGGTGTTTAAAATATTCGGACTACAGAGCGATTATCTGACTTTCGTCGTCTTTTTAGTTGTCGTTATTTTTATCGTTACGGCCGTTTCAAACGGTGCAAATATTACGGACGGTATCGATGGTTTAGCCACGAGTACATCCGCTATCATTGGTGTTACTTTAGCCATTTTGGCGTACGTGTCAGGTAACGTAATCTTTTCGGATTACCTCAATATTATGTATATCCCCAATTCCGGAGAACTCGTGATTTTCGCCGGGGCATTTGTGGGGGCTTGCGTAGGTTTCTTATGGTATAACACGTATCCTGCCCAAGTTTTTATGGGTGATACGGGAAGTTTGGCAATAGGAGGTATAATTGCTGCTTTTGCTATCCTGATTCGGAAAGAGCTGTTGATTCCGATTTTATGTGGTGTATTTCTGTTGGAAAACCTGTCGGTTATTCTTCAAGTGTCGTATTTCAAATACACGAAGAAGAAATATGGTGAGGGTAGACGGATCTTTTTGATGTCGCCATTACATCACCATTTTCAGAAGAAGGGGTATCACGAAGCGAAAATTGTAACACGTTTTGTTATTGTAGGAATCATATTGGCCATTCTTACTATTGTAACATTGAAAATTAGATAATGATGTCAAACATTGCAACAATATATTATCCTCAATCTGGACGTTTGGTCATTTTAGGCGCCGGCGAAAGCGGTGTTGGAACGGCTATTCTTGGAAAAGAAAAGGGATTTGATGTATTTGTATCAGATAAAGGACTGATTGCGGACCACTATAAGGAACAATTGAAAGCCGAGGGAATAGCTTTTGAAGAAGGTAACCACGATGAAGAACGGATTTTGAATGCCGCTTTGGTTGTGAAGAGCCCCGGTATTCCAGAGACGGTGCCTTTGGTGGTCGCTCTGAAAGCAAAGAATATACCCGTGATTGCAGAAATTGAATTTGCGGCACAATATACCGATGCAAAGTTAATCTGTATTACAGGATCAAACGGAAAGTCTACGACGACGATGTTGACTTATGAAATGCTTAAGCATGGCGGTTTAAATGTTGGATTGGCCGGTAATATTGGAAAGAGCTTTGCGCTTCAGGTAGCTAAAGAACAGTTTGATTGCTATGTCTTGGAAATATCAAGCTTTATGCTGGACGATATGTACCATTTTAGAGCAGATGTTGCTGTTATATTAAATATTACGCCTGATCATTTGGATCGCTATGACCATAAAATGGAAAATTATGTGGATTCAAAATTCAGGATGATTCAGAACCAAACGGAGAACGATTATTTTATATACTGCCTGGACGATCCAGAAACAATTAAAGGATTGGAAAGACATCATAGTAAAGGGGCCTATTTGCCTTTTACACAGGAACAACTTGTTGAATTGGGCGCTTATTTAAATGCCAATAAAACAATAATTATTAATACACCAAATAACGATACATTCACTATGAGAGCTGAGGAATTGTCATTGCAGGGGAAGCATAATATTTATAATAGCATGGCTTCTGGGTTAATTGCGAAAGTGCAGGAATTGAGAAATCAAGTGATGAAAGAGAGCATGGGCTCGTATGTGAATATTCCACATCGCCTGGAACATGTCGCCTGTATCGGCGGTGTAAATTACATTAACGATTCAAAGGCAACGAATGTAAATTCGGTATGGTATGCTTTGGAAAGTTTCTCTACACCAATCGTATTGTTATTAGGTGGTGTAGATAAGGGAAATGATTACAGTATGCTTGCTGATTTGGTCAAAGACAAAGTACGCGCTATTGTTTGTTTGGGAAAAGATACGGCAGCAATTCATAAAGCATTTGAACAAGATGTGGAGATTATAGTCAACAGTACCTCCATGCAAGATGCCGTGGTATTGTCTTCACACTTGGCCCAAAAAGGTGATACCGTCTTATTGTCTCCTGCTTGTGCTAGTTTTGATTGGTTCAAGAACTATGAAGATCGTGGCGATAAATTTAAAGCGACTGTAATGGAATTATAAATGGTATAACCCAATAAGAGGAGGAAGGATATGCTACAGAATATAATGTCTAAATTGAAGGGTGACCGATGGATATGGATCATTGTGATTATCTTATCGGGATGGTCACTTTTGGCTGTATACAGTTCGGTGGGTACATTGGCGTATAAAGAAGGGAAGGGAACAGAAATGTATTTGTTAAAACACTTTTCTATTATTGCCGTTGGGTTTATCCTCATGTATCTTTCCCATAAGTTGGATTATCGGTATTACGCTGGTATATCCAAAATTATGATGGGCATTACAATCCCCTTATTGCTGTTTACTTTATTGTTTGGTAGTAAAGTTAATGAGGCAAGTCGTTGGTTGACCATACCTGGTATCGGTTTAACGTTTCAAACATCGGATTTGGCAAAGTTGTCACTCATTGTCTTTCTTGCGCGGATGTTATCCCGGAAACAGGAAGAGATCAAGGATGTTAAAAAATCGTTCTTACCTATTATGGGATCGGTGTGCGGTGTATTTATTCTGATTGCCTTGGCCAACTTATCTACAGCATTAATGCTATTTGGAGTGAGTGTTTTATTGCTGTTGATCGGCCGGATTAGTTTTAAACAAATTGCTATCGTCTGCTGTGGTGGTGGTATTCTTCTGATGATGGTTATCTTTTTTGGTCCACGTAGGGCAACCTATATCAGTCGGGTAAAATCTTTTTTTCATACTGAAAAAGTAGATAAAACGGTATCCTTCCAGGATGATAAAAATTATCAGGCAAACAATGCAAAGATCGCAATTGCTACAGGAGGGCTCTTTGGTAAAGGCCCGGGAAATAGCGTTCAGCGAAATGTATTGCCGCATCCATATTCCGATTTTATTTATGCTATTATTATTGAGGAGTACGGGACAGTCGGTGGGGTAATCCTGCTATTTCTATATCTGGCCTTTATGTATCGATGTATACGTATTGTCACGATGAGTCCCAAAGCTTTCGGTACTTTTCTGGCAGCGGGTTTGGGATTTAGTTTGACGATTCAGGCCCTAGCAAATATGGCTGTTGCTGTAGGCTTAGGACCAGTTACGGGGGTTCCGCTTCCACTCGTGAGTATGGGAGGAACATCTATTTTATTTACGAGTGTCGCTTTAGGAATTATCCTGAGTGTGAGCAGAAATATTGAAGAATTAAAAGGTAAAGAAGAGCTGGATGAAAAGCCTAAACCGAAAAAAGTGGTTATAGGATCAATTCCAGCATAATAAAAAATTGAGCATGGCAATTCGTGTAATTATTAGTGGTGGTGGAACCGGAGGACATATCTTTCCGGCGATTTCAATTGCAAATGCACTGAAGGAAATGGATCCTGCAAATGAAATTCTATTTGTGGGTGCCAATGGCCGGATGGAAATGGATAAAGTGCCAGCTGCCGGTTATCAAATTATTGGACTTGATATCCAGGGGATCAATAGAAAACAGCTGTGGAAAAATATCTTCTTGCCATTTAAGCTTATGAAAAGCTTGAATATGGCAAAAAGTGTAATTAAGGATTTTAGACCGGATGTGGCTGTAGGTGTAGGGGGCTTTGCCTCCGGACCTTTGTTAATGATGGCGAATAAATTGGGCGTGCCAACCGTTGTACAGGAACAAAATTCCTATGCAGGTGTGACCAATAAAAAAGTTGGGGCAAAGGCAGCAAAAATATGTGTCGCCTATGAGGGGATGGAGCAATTTTTTCCTGCGGAGAAGCTGTTACTCACAGGGAATCCAATAAGACGTGAGTCTATAGCGATTGCAGGGAAAAGAGAAGAAGCTTTAACGTTCTTTGGGTTAGATCCACACAAAAAGACAATTTTGGTGCTCGGTGGAAGTTTGGGGGCTAAAACATTAAATGAAAGTGTGCTTGCTTACCTAAATGAATTAAAGGGAGAGGATGTGCAAGTAATCTGGCAATGCGGTAGTTTCTATGTCGAAAAGTTGCAGGAAGAGTTAGCGGGGAAATTGCCACAGAATATTAAGATGTTGGCCTTTTTACAACGTATGGACTATGCTTATGCAGCGGCAGATTTAATTATTAGCCGCGCCGGAGCGGGTACGATTTCTGAGCTCTGTGTAGTCGGTAAGCCTGTTATCCTTGTGCCTTCGCCCAATGTGGCCGAAGACCATCAGACCAAAAATGCAATGGCATTGGTCAATAAGGGGGCTGCATTGTTGGTTAAGGATAGTGATGCAAAAAAAGACCTGGTGCCTGCTGCTTTAACTTTATTAAAAGACGCAGATCATGTCGCACAATTAAGTGAAAATATTAAAAAACTCGGTAAGTTGAATGCTGACGTGCAGATTGCCGAGGAGGTGTATAAATTGGTAAATAAAAAATAGACGAAGTATGAATCTAGATGCAATAAAACAAGTTTACTTGATCGGAATAGGTGGTATAGGCATGAGTGGTCTTGCGCGCTATTTTAAGCATTTGGGCTGTGAGGTGAATGGATATGACCGTACAGAAACTGAGCTGACTAAAACCTTAGTCAAGGAAGGAATCGCGATCTCATATCAGGATGATATCAATACGATTGATGCTATTTTTCACGTACCTACAGCGGAGACATTAGTCATTTTTACACCAGCCATTCCTAAAGATTCGAAGATTAAAGCTTTTTTGGAATCTCAAGGACATATACTATATAAGAGATCGCAGGTTTTGGGGATCATTAGTGAGAGTAGATTTACGGTCGCTGTTGCCGGTACACATGGTAAAACGACAACTTCTACAATGGTGGCACATGTATTGAAAGATTCGGGTTACGACTGTTCTGCCTTTTTGGGCGGAATCAGTTCTAATTACGGTACCAATGTGCTTTATGGAAATAATAATACAGTTGTGGTTGAGGCTGATGAGTTTGATCGCTCATTTCTGACGCTTCACCCCAATATCGCAATAGTAACTTCTTCTGATGCGGATCATTTGGACATTTATGGAGATCGCAGCCATCTGCTCGAATCATTCCAATTGTTCTTGGATAAAGTAGTTGAAGGAGGTACACGTATTATAAAAAAAGGCCTCGAGTTTGCTGGACAAATAAGTTATTCAGGCCATGAAATCGCTGATGCATATGCTTCCAATGTGCATGTACGCGACGGAGAGTTCTTTTTTGACTACCAAGATACCAACGGGCGGATAGATGATATCCATTTAGGTATTCCTGGTACCCACAATGTTGAAAATGCGGTAGCCGCGATTGCAGTAGCCCGTTTACTTGGGATTGAAAATGAAGCGATCAAGAAGGCATTGACAACATTCAAAGGAGTAAAAAGAAGGTTTGAATATATTGTCCGTAAACCTGGAACGGTGTATATCGATGACTATGCGCACCATCCAGAGGAACTGCGTGCATTTTTAACTTCGATGCGTAAATTGTATCCTACAAAAAAACTAAATGTGGTCTTTCAGCCGCATTTATTTTCCCGTACACGGGATTTTGTGGATGGTTTCGCAGAGGTACTGTCCATGGCAGACAATCTGTTGTTAATGGAAATTTATCCAGCTCGGGAACTTCCAATTGAAGGGATCAATTCGAGTTGGTTATTGGATAAAATTACGGCAGAGAAAAAACAGCTTGTAACTGCAGAAGAAGTCTTGGAATTCGCACGCGATGAAAAGCCGGAACTGATTGTTACAGTTGGGGCAGGTGATATTGATAAATTGGTTAAACCGTTACAGGAAATTTTAGGGCATGCTTAAAAAATTACGTAACATACAATGGAATCGTGTACTCTACTTTACGCTGTTTTTTATCGGCGTAATAGTTGTCGTCGTGATTATGACTATTGTGGGGAAACGTGATGAGCAGCAGGTTTGTAAAGATATTAAAATTGTCATTGAAGGCACAGAAGCTTTTATTGATCAGGCTGATATCTCCAAACTGATAGAACAAAACTATGGTAGTTTTGCGGGAAAGAAAGTCAATGGAATTCCCTTTCAAAAGGTTGAAAAAACCTTGCGCAAATTACCTTATGTTTCCGATGCCAGTATACATGCCGATATGGATGGTACGATCAGAATTAATATTAGTCAGCGCGAGGCTGTCATGCGGGTCATCAACAAAAATGGAAAGGAATTTTATGTGGACCCCAATGGGTTGAAGATACCGACAACGTTGAAGTATATACCGCATATCATGGTTGCAACGGGTAACATCGCAGAAGGATATAATGAAGCACTGGATACCATATCAACGCCCTTGGTTAAAGATTTGGTAAAGGTTATTGAGTTTATCAAAAACGATGAATTATGGAGTAATCAAGTTGTGCAGATATATGTCAACGGGGATAAGGATATTGAACTTGTGCCTCGTATAGGGACACAGCAGTTGATTGTTGGATCGGCAGATTCATTGGAACAAAAATTTGAATTATTAAAGACCTTTTATACGCAGATCATGCCAAAAGTGGGTATAAATGCTTACGGTGTTGTCAACGTAAAATATGGAGGTCAGATTATCTGTGAAAAGAGGGGAAACTGGAGTTTTTCAGATGATCAAACAAAAAAAGTAGCAAATAATACATTATAGTAATACAGCAACAATACAGGAAATTATGAACTCAAAGGCAGCAGAAATTGAAAGAGAAAACCCAATTATCGTGGGACTCGATATTGGTACTACCAAAATTTGTGTTACGGTTGGGAGACGTAGCTCAGGAAACAAAATTGAATTATTAGGTGTGGGCAAAGCTGACTCTGCAGGTGTAAGCAGAGGGGTGGTTGCTAATATCCAGAAAACTGTGGGAAGCATTTTAGAGGCTGTCGAGATAGCCGAAGCACAGTCCAATGTGGATATTAAAGTGGTGAATGTGGGAATTGCTGGCCAACACATCAAAAGTATTCAACACCGTGGAATATTTACCAAAACTGATGGTGATGATGAAATCATTCGACGCGATATCGAACGACTGATTTCGGATATGTATAAACTGGTACTGCCTCCAGGAGAAGAAATTATACATGTTTTACCACAAGAGTTTACGGTAGATAACGAACCCGGAATTCGCGAACCAATCGGTATGGCTGGTCGTCGTATTGAAGCAAATTTTCATATTATATCGGGACGTGTGACGGATATTAAAAATATCAAGAAATGTATTGATAATTCCAATCTGGAAGTTGCTGAATTAATTCTCGAGCCTTTAGCGTCTTCCGAAGCTGTATTGGATGAAGACGAAAAAAATGCTGGCGTTGTATTAGTGGATATCGGTGGTGGAACCACGGATGTTGCCATCTTCCATGAAGGAATTATTCGTCACACTGCTGTGATTCCTTTAGGCGGTAATATTGTAACGGAAGATATCCGTCAAGGATGTTCTGTTTTGCGTTCTCAGGCTGAATTGTTGAAAACTCGTTTCGGATCGGCTCTAGCTGATGAAAATAAAGAAAATGAGGTGATTTGTGTGCCAGGATTGAAAGGTCGTGAACCAAAGGAAATTTCCGTTAAAAATTTGGCTTATATTATTCAAGCTAGAATGGAAGAAATTATTGAGCACGTGTACTATGAAATCAAATCTTCTGGATATGAAAATAAACTGATCGGTGGTATTGTTATTACCGGTGGTGGTGCTCAATTAAAACATTTGGTACAACTTGTTGAGTATATTACTGGAATAGATTGTCGTATCGGATTTCCGAATGAATATCTTTCTAAGAATGAGGTTTTACCAAAACCGTTGTTCGAAGAATTGAAAAGCCCTTTGTATGCAACAAGTATTGGCTTGTTGATTAAGGGAATTCAATCCCATGAGGAAGAAGAAGATAGCCGTAGAGAAATGCACGCCCCATCGAAAAAAGTGCAGGCTGCTACGGTGACAACAAAAGAGGTTTCTGAACAACAACAAAAAGAGCAAGGATTATTGTCATGGTTCAAACGTTTTATCAAAGACGGTAACGAAATCGATGACGCAAGTTTTTTAGATAAGAAGTAAGTTTTCCACAATAGTTGAAGTTTTCCACAATTTAACAAATGTGGAAAACTTTTGTTGAAATTATATTATTATTACATTACATATAGTGGGTTTGATTCGTTCTGATATCATCTTCATTGTAAGTTAAATAGGGATAAGTTATGTCAATACAGTTTGAAATGTTAAAAGAACAATCTTCAATAATCAAGGTTATTGGGGTTGGTGGTGGTGGCGGCAATGCCGTAAACCACATGTATAAACAAGGAATTAGTGGGGTAGATTTTATCGTGTGTAATACTGATGCGCAAGCATTGGAATTGAGCCCGATCCCAAATAAAGTTCAATTGGGAATAAGTCTAACCGAAGGTATGGGAGCAGGAGCAGATCCTGATGTAGGTGAAAATTCAGCAATCGAAAGTATTGAAGATATCAAACGTATGTTGGGTACCAATACCAAGATGTTGTTTATTACAGCTGGTATGGGCGGTGGTACTGGTACTGGTGCTAGCCCGGTATTGGCGAAAGCTGCCAAAGAATTGGGTATTTTAACTGTTGCGATTATTACGACACCATTTACATTTGAAGGTAAACGCCGTCGTTCTCAAGCGGAGGAAGGGCTTTCGGAATTACGTAAATATGTAGACTCTTATCTTGTTATTTCTAACGATCGTTTGCGTGAAATCTTCGGGAATCTAACGATGACAGCTGCTTTCGCGAAAGCGGATGATATTTTAACTACCGCTGCAAAAGGTATTGCCGAAATTATTACGATCCCTGGTTATGTAAACGTCGATTTTAAAGATGTACGTACCGTCATGAATGATAGCGGTGTTGCTATTATGGGTAACGCAATAGCTGAAGGTGAAGACCGTGCATTACGCGCTGTAGAAGGTGCTTTGGCTTCGCCTTTATTGAAAGACAATGAGATCGAAGGCGCTCGCTATATTTTATTGAATATTACTTCTGGAACAAAAGAAGTAACAATGGATGAGGTGGCAATCATTACGGATTACATTCAGGAAAAAGCTGGTTTGTCAGCTGATTTGATCTGGGGTAACTGTATTGACGAGAACTTTGAAGATGAGTTGTCAGTAACAATTATTGCTACCGGTTTTCAAACATCTGAAGAACGCGATAAAGAACGTGAAAATACAAAGGTGTCTATGCCCTTAACTGCTGAACCGGCTAATTCTTTTATCAAACCTGTTTCTCAGGTAGCACCAAGAGAAGTTCCAGCTACGAATAGTTTCGTGACTCCGGTTCAACGTGTGGATACACCAGTCCCTTCTTCAAATACGCCAACTCCAAATAATTTGCAATCTGATTTGTTCACTTCACCAAGAAATGCTGTGCAACAACAGGTGGCTGTTGAGGAACCTCAAGTTATACGTCATGATTTAGGTTTTGATGGTGGTTATGAAGAGGAAACTTCATTTGGAGACAATGATTTTCAATTGAAAACTTCGCCATCTGTGTTTCAATTCCAGATGCCAACAGTCTTCGATTCTTATACAGCACCTTCAGCTTCAGCATATGAGGAGAAACCTACTTTTTCATCAAGTACAACAAATGAACAAGTAGAAGTCCCGCAAGTGGAAGAAGAACAGGTGTCGTTTGAAGATCAGCTCGTTCGTACGAAAGAACGTATTTTGCGTCTTAAAGAATTAAGCATGAAATTAAAATCTTCTAATGGGCTACATGAGTTGGAAAATGAGCCTGCTTATAAGAGAAAACAAATGTCATTGGAAGATACACCGCATTCTTCACAATCTCAGGTGTCTCGTTTTACACTTTCTTTTGAAGATGGAAATACTGAAATCAGACCGAACAATTCTTTTCTACATGACAATGTAGACTAGTTGATTCACCATAAAATAACAAAAAGCCATCCAATCGGATGGCTTTTTTAGTATCTTTAAATACCGAAATAAGACAATTATACAAGCTATGACGACAAAATTAAATAACCCTGTATGGGTAATGAGTTCTGCATTTGATAAATTATCCTTACCGGAGTTGATTCAGACGACCAAAAGAATCGGGGCGGGGGGGATAGACCTCTGTGTGTTTAGAAAAGATGGTACCCGAGAAGATCATACTGCAACACATTTGGATTATGATGATTTTACTCCTGCAAAAGCGAGGGAAATAATTGAGCTGTTCAATCAGGCTGATTTAAAACTTTCGCTTGGTGCTTTTGAAAATATGATTGGTGGTGATCCTGAGCAACGTGTGAAGAATCAAAATCATTTATTGAAATTGATCCGTATTGCACATTTGCTTGGTGGTGATGCAAATAACGTCAAGGTAGGAACATTCGTTGGATATAATCACGAATTGGGCAATCAAATTGATGGATTTCAAAAAAATCTTGACGAATACAAACGTGTATTTGCTCCCATTGTTAATTATGCAGAGAGTTTAGGTGTAACCATCCTCTATGAGAATTGCCCAATGGAAGGATGGCGCTCATCACGTTATAGCTCTACCTATAACAATCTTCCCGCTGTGCTGGCCGCTCGTAAATTAATGTATGCGATGATTCCGAGTAAAGCTCATGGCGAGATTTATGATCCTTCGCATGATGTTTGGCAAAATACAAATCCGATTGAAGTTATTCGTAATACAGACATCAGCCGCTTACAGCGTATACATGTGAAGACTACACGTAATTTACAGACCGCTGCACGTATTGATTGGGGTGGAATGTACCCTATGCAGCATGTTGATGCTGAATTGGCTAAAAAGGCCAACGTAACTATTCCTGGGCATGACTGGGATAGACATCACTATGAAGCAATGTTACCAGGCTTTGGTGGATCCGATAGCATGGATTGGCGAGGCTTTGTTGACTTATTGCAAGAACGTGGTTTCAGTGGTCCCTTTGAGATCGAAAATGAAGCTAAGAATTCGAAAGATACAGGTGATTTTTCTGCAACGGTTCAAGGCTTTACGACCTGCCTCAACTTTTTAGCACCGATGTTATGGGATTTAGAAGCAGAGGTGGGGTATTCTTATAAGAAATCTCAGCCTTTAAAAGACCTGAACGTAAAAGATGTTCCAGTTGTTACGATGGATGAGTTAATTTAGTAGGATAAAAATGCACTCCAACAAAATGACTAGTTGTTGGAGTGTATTCTGAAAAGTTCAATAAGTTCAGGAATATTACAAACATTGAGTTTTTCAAAGATTCTGCTTTTATACGTGCTCACTGTTGAAGGGCTTAACTCCAACAAGCTAGATACTTCAATAATCCCCAGTCCCTTTATTAATTGTTTAGCAACGTCCACCTCTCTATTTGACAGACGTGCCAACGGATTTAGCTTCGTCAGTTCAGACTTGCTCTGTGTTAATTTCTGAATATATAGATCCTGTACATTGCTCGACATATACTTCCCTCTATCCTGAATAGCCAGAATAGCATTGGAAAGTTCAGCCATTGCTGTTGTTTTGTTGAGATAGCCTACTGCTCCTGCTTCGATATAGCGTAGTGCATATAGTGATTCGTCATAAGACGAGAAAATCAATATTTTGATGCTTGGTCGAATTTGAAGGATCTCCTCAACGACGCGTATATTATTTCCACCCGGCATATTAATGTCCAACAATAACAGGTCGAAATCCTCTACCTTTATTTTTTCAAGAACCTCGTCAAAGGTTTCAGCTTGGAATATTTCTGCCTTTTGAAGAGTTTCTTTAATAATAACGGAGGCTCCTAACCGTACAATACCGTGGTCGTCTGCTATAAGAATCTTTTTCATAGATATGCTATCTGATGCTGGGCTTTAATTACCGTATGAAATAAAGTACTAACAATATACAATATATCTTGATATTTTACTAGTTAACGCGCAAATATAAGAAATTAAGTTAATAAAAATTGGGGCGGTGCGAGTTGCGTATCTTTTTATATAAATAGGACATAGGCTAGAAAATATAGCACAATATGAGTTTAACGATAAAAAATTGGCATATTTTAATTAGATTTATGTGACAATTACTAGTTTTGTCATAATTTATGGACTAAAAAATTTAAATATGGGATTTTTAAAAGAGTTTAAAGAGTTTGCAATGCGCGGCAGCGTGGTCGATCTAGCTGTCGGTGTTGTTATCGGTGGAGCCTTTGGTAAAATTGTCACCTCATTGGTTGACGATATTATCATGCCGCCCATTGGTTATTTAACAGGCGGTGTTGATTTTTCATCCAAAAAATTGATTCTGAAGGCCGCTGATGAGGCTACTAAACAAGCTGAAGTATCCATTAATTATGGAAACTTTATTAATGTGGTTATTCAATTTTTAATTGTAGCATTCTGTATTTTTTGTGTTATCAAAGCTTTAAATTCATTGAAACGTAAAGAGGAAGCAGCTCCGGCGGCACCTGCAGCACCGACGAAAGAAGAAACACTTTTGACTGAGATCAGGGATATTCTGAAAAATAAATAGTGTAAGGTATATACTTCATTTATAAAAATCAGCACAGTCAAACTGTGCTGATTTTTATTTTATGGTAGTTGAAAAATTGTTTTTTGAAGCTGTAGCTGAATAAATTAGCTTGTCTGCTTCACATTAACTTTAAATGTTCGTAATATTGTTTGTTTTTGTCTAAAATAAACTTTACTTTTGCATTCCTCTTGGGGAGTTTTGTATTAATTGAAGTAAGAACAAATTAGCATAATAGCGTCATGAAAAGAACATTTCAGCCATCGCAAAGAAAAAGAAGAAACAAACACGGTTTTAGAGAGCGTATGAGCTCTGCAAACGGTAGAAGAGTATTAGCTTCACGTAGAGCTAAAGGTAGAAAACGTCTTACAGTGTCTGACGAATACCGTCACAAAGGTTAATCTTTGACAAGGATCGGTGGCCGCTTATAAGAGCTTTTTCTAATAAGATTAAGTCATCGTATGAAAAATACATTTACAAAAGAAGAACGGTTATGTGCGAAAAGGCGTATTGATGCGCTTTTTAAAAGCGGTTCTTCTTTTGTTTTGTATCCGTTTAGGGTTGTTTTTATCTTCGAGAAAAACAACTTGACTGACCATATTCCCTCCAGTCAGTCTATCATTTCAGTATCCAAACGTAGGTTCAAAAGAGCAGTTGATCGCAATTCGATTAAGCGAATGATGCGTGAGAGTTACCGTTTACAAAAATCGAATGATTTGATTCCGTTTTTGTTGAAACATAATGTAACTTTGTATTTAGCTATTCAATATGTAGGCAAGCAGATCTTAGCGTATGATGTGTTTAGCACCGCAATGAATAAAATGCTGAAAAAATTGCAGGATGAATGTGCTGAAGCTTATTTGGAAAAAGGGGATTAGACCCTTGTTTAGTTTTATTTTCTTGGCTATTATTCGTTTCTACCAAGTTTTTATCTCACCATTTTTAGGCGCCAATTGTAGATATACACCTACCTGTTCTCAGTACGGTAAGGAAGCTATTTTGAAATATGGTCCTTTTAAAGGTGGCTGGATGGCTTTGAAACGAATCGCACGTTGCAACCCTTGGGGTGGCCATGGGCATGATCCTGTACCTTGATTTCTATAACGACGATGAATAATTTAATTTTACAAATTGATACATCAACCGCTGTATGTTCGGTTGCCTTGAGTGAAAATGGTCAAACGTTGCAAGTCATCGATCTCGATGAACCAAATGCTCATGCGGCTAAATTGACTATTTTGATTGAGGAAATTCTTAAACAGACAGGCCGAAAGATGCAGGATTTGAACGCTGTTGCGGTGAGTATGGGGCCAGGCTCGTATACAGGCTTGCGGATAGGGGTGTCTACGGCCAAAGGTCTCTGTTATGCCTTAGATGTACCTTTAATCGCTATTAACACGTTAGAAGCGTTGTTTTTAGGCTATAAAGGGCAATTCGGTTTAACAGAAGATGAAGCTTACCTTCCTATGCTCGATGCCCGTCGGATGGAAGTCTATACAGCAGTTTATAATCATAACGCTATATTGGAGAGAGCGACATCTGCGGAAATCATCGATGTTGAGTATTTCAATGAATTATTGCTGAACTACCATCGTGTCCATTTATTTGGTTCGGGAGCCGATAAATTCCAGGATTTGTTCAGTGCAACGGATCGCGTGGATGTGCTGAGCGGATTTAATGTTTCCGCGGCTTTTCTATCGCTGTTGGCCTTTGATAAATTTCAGCGGAAAGAGTTTGAGGATGTTGCTTATTTCGAGCCATTCTATCTTAAAGATTTTGTGGTTACCCCTGCAAAGAAAAAGGTTGGCTTATTATAGCCAACCTTTTCTTTTGAACCACAAATAAATCGCAAGGGATATGGCAACCATGATTCCCATGGCCACTGGATATCCATAGTACCATTCTAATTCGGGCATATTTTTAAAATTCATTCCATAAATTCCTGCCACAAAAGTGATTGGCATAAAAAATACGGAGAAAATCGTCAGGATGCGCATAATCTCATTGGTGTGATTAGACGAGATGTTGAAATATACATTCAGTAGCTGTGCTACATTTTCCGATAAGTTTTCGTACAAGGTTGATGTCCGGACCTGGAGATCTTTTAAATCGCGGGTATAGACATCTTTTTTCGACGAGGAATGAAAATGCTCAACGACCTCTCTGTAGAGAAAGATGACCTTTCGTGCAACATCAATCTGCCTTTTGATAAAATAGAGGTTTTTCAGTATTGGCTGTTGTTTCATGCGTTTGAGGAAATCAATTCTTCGTATGCATCGATGCGTGTTGAAAGTTGCTCTAAGGTTTGACTAAAGGTGAATACAGCCGCAGTCGTGATAAATACAGCCAGTTTACGGCTATTTTTTGTCTTGATGGACGTGAATTCAATATTCTTAAGTTTTTCTAAAAACTCGATACGACGTTTGTGTACAGTAATCACAAAATCACTTCCGTAGAAGATGGTCAGGCGATCGGTGATTTCCCCGATGCTGTCTGAATTTTCCTTGAAATTGTCCGACATGACACGGAGAATAACAAAGGTATAATTCTCAAATTCTTCAATTTTCGGTAGATGTTCTGGTTCTTTGGAATCCTTGATCGAAGCTTCATTCAAATTGAAGCGCTCTTTGATAAAGGTGAAGTCTTCTGAGGTTGGCTCAGCTATATCTATCCATTCGTAGTTTGCGATTTCCTTTTCAACAATCGTTCTGACCATAAATCCAATTTTAGTAAGGACAAGATAAGAAAGAAAATAAAAAAAGCCATCAACTCAGTTGATGGCTTTCCTAAATTATTATAACCTTCTATTTGTTTGAAGATTTATATTCTTCGTTTAACTGTTTGATTACCTCATTCGTGATTTCCAGAGATGGGTCAGCATACAATACAGTAGGGTTGCTTTTTGAATAGGTCAGCACCAGTTTGTAGCCATTTTCTGCAGCATGTTTTTTCAGGAATTCGGTAATTTTATTATAAACATTGTTGAATTCTTCAGACTCGTCTTTTGCAATAGAGGAAGAAGCTGTTTGATCTAAACGTGCAAGCTCATCTTGTTTACGTGCTAGTTTTTGTTCAGTAGCTTGTCTATCAGGGGCAGACATTGTAGCTGCATTTTTTTGATATTCGGCAACTTCCCGTTGGAATGCAGTGCTTTTAGATTGCAGATCCGTTTGTGCTTTCTTTACTTTGTTTTCAAGCTTTGATTTAATGTCCTTAAAATATTGATATTTTTCAGAAAGTGAATCCGAGTTTAAATAGACGATTTTATCTTTGTTACTTCCCTGGCTCTCCTTGCTTACCGTATTGGAATCATTTTTTGCAGGTTCGTTTGTTGTTTTTGCACCTTGGTTACATGATGCAATAGTTCCAACCAATAAAAGGCCAAAGGAAACTTTCGATACAATTGAAAATATAGTGTTCATTTTTTTGTTATTTGCAAATTATTACTGAAAACAAACCTAACATAAAAAAATCGAAATTCTAGTTTTTAGTAATAAAAAAGTAAAATTATCCTATGTATTATAATTCGGAATATAGGTTCAATACTTGTTCACGGACTTGATAAATCGGCCAAAATTTCGTATTTTTGAATATTACATTTAAGAGGTTTTCAATGAGCGAAGAAAATAAAAATGCATCCACCTATTCGGCCGATAATATTCAGGTATTAGAGGGTTTAGAGGCGGTTCGTAAGCGTCCATCCATGTATATTGGTGACACCGGTGTAAAAGGATTGCACCATTTGGTATACGAGGTTGTTGACAATTCAATCGATGAAGCTGTAGCAGGATATTGTACAGATATCTTTGTTACTATCCATAAAGATAATTCGATTTCTGTCCGGGATAACGGTCGTGGTATTCCTACAGGAATCAACAAAAAAGAGAATAAATCAGCCTTAGAGCTTGTAATGACTGTATTGCACGCCGGAGGTAAATTTGATAAAGATACATACAAGGTTTCTGGTGGTCTGCATGGTGTCGGTGTTTCCTGTGTGAATGCACTATCTACCCTTTTGAAGGCTGAGGTTCATCGCGATGGAAAGATTTTCCAGCAAGAATACCAAATTGGTAAGCCCTTGTATGATGTGAAAGAAGTTGGTGTTTCGGATAAGACGGGTACGATTGTAACCTTCCATCCAGATGCGACAATTTTCACGCAGACTACTGTTTATAATTACGATACATTGGCAAATCGTCTTCGTGAACTTGCATTTTTAAATAAAGGTGTGAGTTTGACGTTGAATGATGAGCGGGAGACTAATGAAGACGGTTCTGAAAAGAAAGAAACATTCTATTCAGAGGGTGGTCTGAAAGAGTTTGTGAAATTTTTAGATGGTAACCGTCAGTCGTTGATTCCTGAACCAATTTATGTTGAAGGCGTGAAACAAGGTATCCCTGTTGAACTGGCTTTACAATATAACGATACGTATTCGGAGAATGTCCATTCTTATGTGAATAACATCAATACGATTGAAGGTGGTTCTCACGTTGCGGGTTTCCGTCGTGGTTTGACACGTACTTTGAAAGCATATGCGGACAAGTCAGGTTTGCTTAAAAACTTAAAAGTGGAAATTACCGGTGATGACTTCCGTGAGGGATTGACAGCTGTAATTTCGGTGAAGGTTGCAGAACCTCAATTTGAGGGACAAACGAAGACGAAATTAGGTAACTCCGAGGTGATGGGGGCTGTAGATGTTGCTGTTGGTGAGATCTTAGGTGTTTATCTGGAAGAGAATCCACGTGAGGCAAAATCTATTGTTCAAAAGGTTGTCATTGCAGCTCAAGCACGTGCTGCTGCACGTAAGGCCCGTGATTTGGTCCAACGTAAAACCGTTATGGGGGGCTCCGGACTTCCTGGTAAATTAGCCGACTGTCAAGACAACGATCCTACCAAATGTGAGATTTATTTTGTCGAGGGGGATTCTGCGGGTGGTACTGCCAAGTCTGGTCGTGATAGAAAGCATCAGGCGATCATGCCTTTACGTGGTAAGATCCTGAACGTTGAAAAAGCGATGGAACATAAGATCTACGAAAATGAGGAGATCAAAAATATGTTTACAGCTTTGGGCGTGAGTGTAGGTACTGCCGAAGATGCTAAGGCATTGAATATTGAAAAATTACGTTATCACCGCATCATCATCATGACCGATGCCGATGTGGATGGGTCCCACATTACAACATTGATCTTGACGTTCTATTTCAGATACATGAAGGAATTGATCGAAAGAGGATATGTATATATCGCTACACCGCCGCTATACTTGGTGAAAAAAGGGAAAGAGCATGAGTACGCTTGGAATGAAGACCAACGTATCAATGCAATTCAACGTTTGAAAGGAAGTGGTAAAGAGGATAGCGTACACGTACAACGTTATAAAGGTCTTGGAGAGATGAATGCAGAACAGTTATGGGATACAACCATGAATCCTGAAACGCGTACTTTAAGACAAGTAACTATTGAAAACGCGGCAGAATGTGACCGTATCTTCTCGATGTTGATGGGTGATGAAGTTGCTCCGCGTCGTGAATTTATCGAAAAAAATGCACGTTATGCTAAAATTGATATTTAATTGATCTGATCATAAAAGAATAAAAAAAGCCTGATGAAATTTTTCATCAGGCTTTTTTTAT
>NZ_DKSP01000032.1:0-8738 GCF_002472745.1 Sphingobacterium sp. UBA7253
ATCAATCAGCTATTTGTACTGTACAATGAAGAGGAGCTCGATAGCCTTGTTTTACCACATCCTTTGCTCGGCAAACTCAGTATTCGCGAAATGTTTTTTCTGATGAGCTATCATCCCTTACACCACCTGAATCAAATCAAGGAAAACTTGGTCTCATTCAATCAATGAGCTACACTTTATTTATCAGCTTTTCATCGAATCAGTGTTAACGGTACTGTCTATTCTCTTGTATGGACCATATCATATAAATCAAAGCCTTCAGCCCAATAGTCTTTATGGATTTCCCTTAGTATAAAACCATTTTTCTTATAAAATCCGAACGTGAATTGAGAGGTACCGACTTCGATCTTTTCAACCTGATGATGGGTGTACAGAAAGTCAATACGGTGATGCAATAGATTTTTTCCAAAACCAAATCCGTGATATTTTGGATTTAAAAAACTCCAGCTCAAAAAACCTATGCGCTCATCATCAGAAAAACCTACTCCACCGCCACCAATAATTTGCCCGTTAACCAGCGCAACAAAATACGTCTCCATTTCCTGGTCAAGATATTCTGTGAAATCGGCAACCTCGCTCTGTGCAAAGTACTTCGGTATATTCATATGAAGAATATCGATCAGCTTATTTCTGTCCTGAACATCATATTTCCTAATTTCCAAATACTTATCCATAATTGGTATGATTACAAATCCCTGTCTATTGTTAACTTACATCTCCTATAAAGTTTATTAAATATAATAATAATTTAGTGTGTTTTTATTGCGCTATTTCCAGCCCTACCGATTGGCCGTATTTTTCCTAAAAAACATTAAAAACCATCGCTATTGGCTTGATTTTTGATTAATTTTACGGTCGCACTGCGGTAAGCAGATAATCATTAAATACCCAATATGCAAAAACCTCAAAAGGATATTCCGATTTTTTTTGAAGCATTAAATCAGATGCCGATTGCAACGGCGATTTATGATAATTCGAACCTCAATATCGCATTCGCCAACTCGCGAATGCTAAATATGTGGCGTACAGAGAACGAAATATTTGGACATTCCTTTGGAGAGGTTTTTCCGGTTTTTACCCAAGAAGGGTTTACAGATATACTCCGTAATGTCTGGGAAAGCGGCGTCACCTACAAGGCATTTGAAACCCCTGCAACGATCATTGACCGTGATTTCAAGATCAAACGCTATTTTGATTTTGAATACAAACCCCTCTTTGATAAGCGTGGCCGAACTTATTCCATCCTCCACACAGCCACAGATGTCACGCATAAGATACACGAAGAGAAACTTGAAGATCAAGAAAATATAACAATCAATCCCGCAACCAACCTGCGCATGATATCCTATACGCTATCACATGATGCTAAAAATCCTTTGGCTCTTGCTAAATTGGGTATAGGTGTACTAAAAGAACATTTGGATATGCAGTCCAATAGACGGCTCGAATTGTATGATGTCATTGATCAATCAGTTGAAAACATTGCTGATATTATCGACAAAACGGTCGAACTGAGTCTTGCTCCAATTAATAGACTACGGAAACAACCTGTTCGTTTAGATCTTACATTGCCCAATTGGTGCCGGGAAGCGAAATTACTATACCGTAGCCCACATACTGAACTTATCTTTGGTGACCTTTTTCCAGTAAACAGTGATCAAAATGCAATCTACCAAATCTTTACAAACTTGATCAACAATGCGGTCAAATACTCTTCGGCCAATAAGAAAGCAGCGGTGCATATCTATAGTGAAAAAGTAACGAACGGTGTATTATATATCATCAAAGACAATGGTATCGGTATTCCCCAGCATGAACTCGAAAATATACGCATGGAAAGACTCCGTGGTTCAAATTCAACGGATTATCAGGGAAAAGGCATTGGGCTGTTTATCGTTCAGGAAATTCTTGAAAGACTCAAAGCGCAGATGGCCATCTTCAGTAAGGAGAACCAAGGGACCGAAATCCGTCTATTTTTTCCAAATTAATCGAGCGACCTAGCTCTTTTATCTTCCTTTGATGGCAAATTTTGTCAATCTTATTCTGCTTTCAAGAAAAATCATTGTTGGACTCCTGATTTATGGCTAATTTTGAGTGTTTAGAAATTGTAAGCAAAATCAGACACGTCTCTATGAATCATTTTCGTAAATATTGGAAACTATTTTCCCATATTGGTGCACATCCGGGCATGTCATACATCGATTTCAAACGTGTGCACATGATAAATTTGATTGCATTGTTATGTTTATTTCCGACAATTTTCTTTTCAATCCTCAATCTTATCGACCACCGCTATGTTTTATCGGCGATTAATTTCTCCAATTCTATATGTTCGTTTACGGTCCTTCTGCTTCAATATTATGGGAAACACAATATCGCTAAGGCAACTCTATTGATAAGTAATTCTGTGTTTTTCTTCGCTGGGGCACTACTTTATAAAAATGGCGGCGAATATTTTCTATTGTGCACATTGATTGTCTCGATGTTGATGTATGACAACCGAAAGATCCATATAGTCCTTTGTATTACGGTAGCTTTCCTGATTTTACTGTTATATCTGCTTCCTGATATACTTCCCCTGAGTCAGCAAGTTCCACGATCCAGATCTGTTTTCAATATTATCAATGCGCTTGCTTTTATGGTCGTTGCGGTCAACTTTTTTCTTGATATCATCTATAAGAATATGAAAAAAATTGAGCAGCAACGCCTCAACTTAGAATCCATGAATCGGGACAAAGAAAAAATTTTTTCTATTATCGCGCACGACATCAAAAGCCCTTTTGCCAACCTGGAAGCACTGATATTTATGTTTCGTAATCAGATGCTCGATAGTACGGCATCCCAGGAATATATCCAACAGATCTATCAGCAGATTACACAGCAGAATCAAGCTTTGGATGATTTGCTACAATGGGGCAGCAGCAGTATGCAAGGTATGAATACCAAAGCATCACCCCAATTAATCAAACCTATGATACAACAAATTATTAAAGTTTTTAATGAGAATACACAATCTAAACAACTAAAAATCAATATTAATATACCAAACAACACGCAGATAATTGCCAATCGGGATCATACCATTATTATTTTACGCAACTTGATTAGCAATGCGATCAAATTCAGCTATGTAAATGGGAATATCAACATCTACACCAGCGTGGATGAAACCTATACACATATTCATATTCAGGATGAAGGAATAGGAATTAACCCCTTGAAGTCTGCTGCACTTTTTAATGAAATTCAGCAAAAGTCCTTTGGCACTGAAGACGAGCCCGGATCGGGTGTGGGCCTTGTCTTATGCAAGGATCTTATTGAACGAAACAAAGGTATTGTGAACATCCAAAGTACACCCAATAAGGGATCCGTTTTTACAGTTGGATTGCCATCCTGCCCCAGCCATAAGCAGCAAACCAAGATCGAAGTTCCTACATGCTGTTAACCCAAATATAGGTTTAGAAAATTTTTGATGAGATTATTTATGGTAGAAAAACTTTGTGTACTTCAATATAGGTTCATTTTTGTAGATTTACTCCTAATACACATTGACGCAAAGGAAATATGGAAGCAAATGCCAATTATGTATATAAAATCATCGACACACCAGTTGGCCCTATACACTTAATCGCTACCGAAAAGGGACTTTCAGGTTTAGTTTGGGCGGACAAGGATTATATCCGCACAAAACTTCCTACAGCAACCTACAATGAAGAGACTCCCGTTTTAATACAGACGGAACTGCAGCTGAATGAGTACTTTGCAAAAAAAAGACAGATATTTGATATTCCGCTTGATTTTCAGGGAACAGCCTTTCAGATCAAGGTCTGGAAAATGCTTTTAGGTGTTCCCTATGGTACAACCAGGACTTACGGTCAACTGGCGCAGCAACTTGGCGACAGCAAAGCCGTCCGGGCCGTTGGTGGCGCGTTGAATAAAAATCCTATCGCTATCATTGCCCCTTGCCATAGGATAGTTGGCACCTCGGGCAAGCTCGTTGGCTTTGCCGGAGGCATTCGCAATAAGTCTATCCTGCTTGACCTTGAACAACAATATCGGACCCCGACACTATTCGGTCTTTAACGCTGACTATTAGCCTTAGAGTATGTTATTCCTGCGGAATAACAATCATTTCAGGGAATCTTTGAATTGCCGATGAAGAGAAAAAAAAATGCATCTCCGCTTTTGTAATTAAAACTATATCTTTATAAAAAGAATTACACGGTCACTATGATAGAGAATACGTTTGGAATGGATATAATGCCTGAAAATGAACATGACAGACTGAATGCCCTCAGACGCTATAAAATAACTGGAACCCCTTCTGAAGCCAGCTTTGATGGAATTGCAAAATTAGCCACACAAATCTTCAATGCCCCTATTGCATTACTCTCACTGGTCGATGCAGAATCTGTCTATTTCAAAGCAAATATTGGCATGGGCACTACAAAGGAAACGAACCGAGGGCAAAGCTTGTGTAGTCTAGCTATTCTGGACAAGAAAGTAACGGTCTTTGAAGATACACTGAAAGAAGATATTCTACTGACCAATCCAAATGTAATTGGAGATTTTGGACTACGGTTTTACGCAGGTGCACCACTTATTACCCATGATGGTTTTATGATCGGTTCGCTGTGCGTCATCGACAAACATCCACGCGTTTTCACTACAGCAGATCGACAGATATTAGAAGGTCTTGCACGGACCGCAATGGACCAAATCGAGCTTCGAAGTTCTTCCATAGATAAAATTGATGAGCTTGAGGGTGTCAATATTACCATGGCAACCATGCAACAACGGCTGCTCGAACTTAATGACGAGATGGAACTTGCCAATGATGAACTTTATCGTACCAATAGCCAGCTCAACAAATCCTATGATTTGACAGTGCTGCTCAACAAAAACCTCAAAAAAAGTGAACGTCGATTCAGATCCTTTATAGATAAGGCCCCAATAGCATTTGCGATTTTAACAGGTCGTGAATTAGTCATTGAAGTTGCCAATGATATGATGCTCAAACTCTGGCACAAAACAGAAATCATTCTTGGCAAACCACTTGAGCAAGCACTTCCCGAATTACAGGGACAGCCTTATTTGGGAATATTGGATGATGTCTTTACTACTGGCCAAAATTATATTGGAGACACTGCCTACGCAAGACTTGAGTCTATGGGAGTATTGGGCGATCATTATTTTGATTTCACCTATGAGCCGTTGAAGAATGATGAAGGTGAAACGGAGTCTATTATTGTCATCGCCAATGAGGTTACGGAGCGTATCAAAAGAAACGAACACCTTGAAGCCCTCAACTATCAGCTGGAAATTGCACTAAAAGCTGGTGAACTCGGTTCTTACAATCGCGATATAAGAACAGGTAAAATGGACTGCTCGGAAACCTGTAAACTCAATTTTGGCCTCACTAAAAACGATCGCTTTGACTATGACGTCCTCATGCAAAGCATCGTCCCTGAGCACCGCGAAATGGTCTATCAAAAAGTTCTGGATGCTATCCAGAACAAGACCACTTATCACGCTGAATATCTCATACGTTGGCCTGATGGATCGTTGCATTGGATCAATGCGTCGGGTCTTCCCAAATACGATGCAGAAGGTAATGCGACTCACCTCATTGGTGTAGTGGCGGATATCACAAAACGGAAAAATTATGAGTCTCAAAAAGATGATTTCTTGGGTATTGCCAGCCATGAACTAAAGACGCCCGTCACGGGATTAAAGGGAACAATTCAACTGCTGGAACGATTCAAGGACAAAACTGGAAGTGACATCATTTCAAGACTTATTGATCAGTCTGCTGTCAATATCAAAAAGATCGTTACTCTTGTTGACGACCTGCTCAATATGCATCGAATCAGTGAAGGGCAGCTTCATCTCGAAAAAACAACCTTCAAGGCATCGAAGATACTTACCTCCAGTTGTCACAATATCATATCCCAAGGCAACCATCAAGTTAATATTACCGGCGATCTCGATGCAGATATCTTTGCCGACGAACAACGTCTAGAACAAGTCCTTGTCAATTTTGTCAATAATGCCGTTAAATATGCTCCAGAATCGAGAGAAATCAATATTACGGTTGAACAGTTGCAAGATCGTATCAAAATAACCGTCAAAGATCAAGGTGAAGGTATTAATCCGGCAGTACAGCCATTTATTTTTGATCGATATTATGGAGCTAATCACGAAGGCAAATCCTACTCGGGGCTTGGACTGGGGCTCTATATTTCCGCTGAAATAATCAAAAAACACGCGGGTCAGATAGGAGTTGATAGCACCGTGGGTTTGGGCAGCAGTTTCTGGTTTTCCATCCCACTCCCGACAGCAGAAAAATAAACACAAAAGAGCCGGTTTTTACCCGGCTCTTTACTATCAAATCATACGTGCTTATTGACAGACTGCTTACACTTACGTGTAATAGTCCGGCATTTGAAAATAGACTTAGGCTATCTCCTCAACCGTCGCATCAGGCGCATTCTTCTTGACAGATTCAATGCCATTTTCCATACCACTTGCGCTTTCATACATCTCGCTGGTTCCAATAATTTGGCCATTGGTAGCCTTGAGGTTGAAGTAGTGCTTACCGTTCGTAGAAGTTTTACGATCAAATTTGTTATCGTCCTGAGCGTTCTTTTTTACAGATTCAACGCCATTTAAGCAGTTTGCTTTAGTTGTATAACCTTCACTGCTTAAAATCACCTGTCCGTTTCCAGCTTTTAGATTAAACTGGAATTCTCCATTTTTCCGTGTTTTTACTTCAAATTTACCCATTTTCTCAATTAATTAAATAAATATGTGGTTATCGGAATTAACTTCCATACTAAAGATAATACTTTTCAATGTTTTTATTGTAAAACAACGATTAATTTTTTTATTATCAATAAGGCACATACTTCCTATACATCTGTACTAACAGATTCAACGCCACAGTACGCAAGACAGTTTAATCTCTTAAAGCGGTTAAATCTTGTGTAGGAGCCGGCAAATTCAGATCACTTATCGCCGTATACACAGATTCATCGATTTTAAAACCCCATTTTCTAAAAAAATCCGAAAGATCTTTTTGTGCAATCTGACATGCCGACAGCATAAAATAGCGCATTTTCTCTGCGTCTGTTGAAACTGTGGGTCTGTTCTCGCGGGTAGTTTTGCTAAGTTTGATGTAGAAATCATCACCAAACCCTAGCCAAAGCTGATGAAACATAATCATTTTCAAATCATTATCCCCTGAATTAAAGTTGCGGTCCGCGATGTTTTTCTGAAAGTAAGTCGTCAATTTAGGCCAGGAATTATTGGCAGTCACCCGGCTTACGGGCAATCCAAATCCCCTTTCACTGGCTAGAGAATAGACATTCACGGTTGTTTCTGTCAGATTGCCCCAGGTCCAAGCTTTTTGTTGATAGGTATGCCCTACTTCATGCCATATTCCCCATCCATTTGTATTGGACAGGTATTTTGGTTGCAACATACGATAAGATAAAGCATCTGTGAAATAAATAGAAATACCAGCAGCCATATAACCACCTGCACTCGAATCTCTCACGGTAATCAGGTGTTTATTATATGGTATGGCATGGACTCCACTCGTACCATTCAAACCACTGATCCGATTGGAAAAACCAATAATTGAATCCAGTCTATCCACAATAAGCTGTTGATCTTCGTTCTTATACAGCATCGCATCGGCAATTTTGGTTACCATAATGGTGTGATCTGACGAGAAGACGACATCCGGCACGGTATTTTTCAACGAATCCAATGTAGCTACCCATTGCTCATGGGTGGTAATTCCCTTTTGAAAGTAAGGTACCGGGATAAAGCCATTGCCAAAAGAAAGCTCTATTTCTCCAGTTGTTGTGTAATTATCAGCTGTATAAATCACATAAACCAAGCCCCCGTATTGATCCACTGTGAACGTTTGCGTACCTGCTTGGAGATTAAAATACTGCCGTACTGGTCGAATATTGTCTCTAAAAGGCGTCCCGATCGCCAAGCGTGCTGCTGTCATCCCCGAGTTGACTTTTACTTTTATCGTTATAGTACTGTTTGGCGCTACATAAAATCCGGTCATTTGCATCTCATTATGATTTGCGCGAAACTGAAGTCTATCAACCTCAGTTGCAGCCGAAGGACTTACTTTAAATCGTTGGACCGAATCCGCTATTGCTAAGGATTCTGCGCTGGAATCGTTCAGTAAAGTGTACATTAAGCTACCATCCTTCCGGCAGGAAGTGCTCATAGCGATCACTAAAATCGTGATTAAGGAAAACACGGTCTTTCTCATAATTTTTAAATAAAGTTTATAATTTGTATTAATTGTCAACACTTCTTTCCGATCACCCTTCAAAGCCTCAGCGGCTGTTTCGAAGTTTTTATTTTTCTAATCGATTTATGGTTCATCGAAACCTGAAAACCAGATGATCCCTGCAAAGAATTCACTTCACCTTCAGCAAAGTATTTTAGTTCATAATCTAAAAGCAAGATATAATATATTGTACGGAAAAATAATCAACCACTCCACATCAAACGTTTGCACAATCAACGAAAACCTTTTCGCTTTGATAAATTTCAAATAATTATAAAGAAAATCTGTTTTAAAAAAATGACAAGAAACGAGTAACACCCCTATTCTCTACTGCTATAGAAGCTAGATGTTATTCAAACTAATTACACAACCCCAACGTTATTCCCTCGAACACCACATCATAAAGGACTAACATGGC
>NZ_DKSP01000032.1:8858-35639 GCF_002472745.1 Sphingobacterium sp. UBA7253
AGACTAACATGGCAGCACATGATCATCACAACTGTTACCATCAATAACATTATATATCATTCTCTTGATGCAGAATAATCATTACGTGAAGTCGAAAAACTCCAAAAAAAACAGTATAACCAAAAGTTATAACACACCTGTTTCTATAATCAACTTTTAATACAGATAACAAACATAAACACCTACAATACAAAGAATAACGAAAAATAAAATCATAAAAAACAGCAGTCAAAAATTAAAATAAAAAAGGCGATTTCTCTGTTATTGGAATCAGGTTTTTACTCATCCGCCTATTTTTCCAGTGATAGTCTTCTGCAGGTTGGTTTTACCACAATCGGTGATAAAAAATTATAATTTTAAAAAGCGAATCGTTAAATTCGAAAAGTACACTATGAAATTAATACGCTAATTTTGCTTGCAATCAAACAAGATTGATGGAACACTTAACCTAAACTATAGCCCTAGACACTATAGTGCGGCAATAACGAGCGATTATCTTAAAACATGAAAAACAACATAAAGGAACAAAACGAAACGTTAAATCAATTGGATCAAAATTCAGCATTGCTAGCAGAACACCCCATTCTAGTAGAATTTAAAAACCTTATTCACCAGTATCCTCAGAATCACTGGGATCTCCAATTCTACTTGAAAAAGCTCAATATATCAAGAATAGCGTTACATCGATTGACGCTTTCAAGTAATGAAACTTCACCCAGCACGATCGTCAAGGAAATTGTTGCAAGTGAGATTGCCAAAAAACTAGCTTCTACGGAGATTCCGATTAAAGAGTTGACTTCGTATTATGGTTTTAGTTCATCAGCATCATTAACACGGTTTATAAAAAAGCATACTGGTCTTAGTCCGCGAAAATTTAGAGCATTAAACGCATTGGATTATATTTAGACTTGTCCAGCGACTATCTCTCATTTCGATGGTTAAAAATTGAATATCTTTAGGTAAACCTTTTTACGATGTTTCATGATACTCATGCATTTACCAACATTTAATATTGATTCAATAAGGCTGCACAGTGAATAAAAATCAAGATAGTGCAGCTACTGCTTTTTGATAAGCTTGTAATTATTCAGCGATTCGTCCTTTTGAACAGTATACTGATCTTTGAGTTGCATCACCCAACCCTCACCCTCTATTCGCTGTCCTTCGATTTTAGTAGGCCTACTAACGGTTATTTTATCCCAATTGGGCGCCATGAGCGCCCCACTTTTGACATCTAGAATCCCCCAGTTATCGGTGATCCTTATGGTTGGATAAACAGTTCCCAAATCTGTGATTGGGAGGATATTTCTCGGATCAAAAGACACATTCATTTTCTCAAATTTAATGGTCATAGGAGGCTGATCCACAAACAAGGAACGATATAATGCAATTTGCTTCTTTATTTTTTCCGCTCGTAATTGTTCTTCTGTGAATATCTGTTTTCCATTATACTCCGCTGTAATGGCTTTTACTGTTGCTGCAAGATCTTTCGGAAGTTCAATGTTCAATTCGCGCATAAAGAATACAGTTAAATCTGTATTTACTGAAATCTTTTGATTCCAAAGCGGATCCTTTAAACTCATTATATATCCATAGATGGGCGTGGTATTGTAGGCAAAAGACCTTACATAAGTGGGGTTCTTGAAAAATCTGTCTATTACATCAATGAAATGTTTTTTTGTTTTTTCTTTATCTCTCCCACTGATCATTACTCCGGTATACTCTGCAATCCCTTCATTAAGTTCCAATTGATTTTCAATATGGGCAGAGCCTGGAAAAAGTGAATTTCGATACTTCCGAAAAATCAAAGCATCCTTCAAGTGCATTCGTTGTTCATCTTGCGCGTCTGAACAAACCGCCTTTTTAAGCGCCTCCAATTCAAAACGTAAGTATATCCGTCCATTCTCTTGATCCAGATGGGTACTTTCGCTGTTATTTTGAACGAAGCCCAAAGCCGATTGTGCGGAATGAAACAATTCATGAGCCAACAAATTGATCCGTGCATAATAATCTTTAGATAAAGGCAACATAATCATCGCCCAAGTGCGGCCATTCCACGTTAAAGACGTATTGGCAATATTTACACTGTCGGGCAATTTACCAATATAGCTATTTTTATATTGCACAAACGAACTATCGGCACCAAAGTTATTACTAAATAGCTGTCGTGTCTGAGGCTCCACCAAAATAATATCACCATATAAATCCCTATTCCATAACGAATAACCAATTTTAGTTGCAGTTTTAATTTCACTAAAATATTGAACGATACTGTCTGGCTTTGTCTCCTTAGATTCTTGTCCAAGCGCTAATGCACTGAGCAAAAGATATAGAAACGTTATAGATATTTTCTTCATTAAACACTTGTGAAAACGGTTATAAATGATATTTTTTAGTTAAAAAGAGATTATTAGAATTTGACAAACATCTTCTTTTAAATCCCTAAAAATACATTATATCACTAAAATATCTATCATTAAACAAAAAAAGCACACTTAATATGTGTACTTTTTTGCTCAACATAGACTATGCTGTGTTTATACATCAATATAAAGACTCTTTGAACTACAAAGTCTCCTTGAGATATACTACTGATTCCAAGTTCAATCCATCGAGTCTGCTAATACCTGGTTGTTTTACAAATCCATTCTGTTCAAAAAGTCCGATCAACGAACTTCTTAAGGGTTCATTGATCCAAATCACGTCGTAGGTACTGCATACGGCAAGACATTTGTCCATTAATGATACCTCCATTTGCTGCAAAGCCTCATGCTGGCAGACACCGAAATCCGCGATTCGAATCACACGTTTACCTGCCAAGCCATCCGGCTTCTGCCCTTTCGAGGTTATTCTGGCATAACCCATCGGCTGATCGTTAGCATATACTACCAGCCATTGATTTGACATACTGTTTATTTCGTTGACAAGTGTTTTGGAATTAAAACTATCAGCAATGTAATTGTCTAGTTCAGCTGGCTCCACTAAGCTGCCGAATTTTTCTAGGGCTAGAGTTTTGGTGAGCATTGACAACGCTTCAATTCCCTGCTCTGTTGCTACCGTAAATTTTGTGACTATATTCATATGTGCATCTACTATTAAATACACAAATGTACATGCTATCACTTGCTATTATTCGATACACATTGTTCATTTAGCATCAGTACAGGCTCCCACATAAATAACGACCTATATGCTGGATCGCTTCTATTCGTTTAGCAGAAAACTTGTCCGCGATGACCAACCTAAAATAATGTTCAAAAGTATTCGCAAAAGAGAACGTATAGCCCGGCGTAAATCTTGCACCAATTTTTTCACACTGCGCGTAAAAATCCGCCATATCTGTACTTTTAGGCATTTTAACCCAAAGATTATACCCACCTGCAGGTGTGATCACTTTGGTTTTTTCAGGAAAACTGGAAGCGATTAGGTTGGTGGCCAGATAGGCATTTTTTGCCAGTTGCATCTTCAGTGAACGAATATGCCGATCGTAACTGCTGCTACCGATCAAACGGTTTACGGTCTCCTGATTCAGAGGAGAAACTGTACTGCCCAATGCAAACTTGATCTGTTCAGCATCTTTCAGAAATCGCCCTGTGCTTAACCAACCCAGCCGAATTCCAGGTGCCAGGGTTTTTGAATACGATGAATACGTCATGACCAATCCGCTTTCATCAAATTGTTTTAGTGTGGATGGTCTGCTCCCCTGAAAGTTCAGGTCTCCATAGATATCGTTCTCGATTACAGCAACATGATATTTATGAGCAATCGCCAATAAAGCAATTTTCTGTTCATCTGAGAGCAAAATACCTGTTGGATTATGAAAATTCGGTGTTAGGACGACTGCTTTTACAGCACTTCCTTGACACGCTTGTCTAAAAAAGTCTATATCAAAACCATCTTTAGTAAGAACAGGAATTTCAATAACGCGCAGCTTGAGCACCCGAATGACCTCCAATACAGAAAATACGCACGGACTTTCCACAGCAACAATATCTCCGGCTTCACATGCAGCAGCCAAGGCGATATACAAAGCCTGCAGGGCGCCATCTGTGATCAGCAGTTCATCTGCATGCAGTAAGGTCTGATAGGAGGCCGCACGCCTGATAATATTGTCCTTCAATTGTACCGAACCGTTAGATGGATAATAGCGTAGTAACCCTGCCCCTTGTTCCCGAATGACCTGCTGCATGGTCCGAAGTAAAAGTTTTTGCGGAACAAGAAGGTCCCCTGGGGCAGCAACATTAAATTCCGAAAAACCCCGCCCCACAGGTGACGCTGTTGTCAGACCAAGCCCTTGCTCAAAGACAGCATCCCTTACTACCGGTGGACGTCGACGCCCTTCCGGTTCTGCCAGCATTTCATTCTTCGCACTGACATAGTAGCCAGATTTCGGAACGCTCTCCACCAAACCAATAATCATAAGATACTCATAACCTGACTGAATAGTACTCATACTTAAACCGTAGTAATCTTTAAACTCGCGTACTGAAGGCAGCTTTTGCCCCGGTTTATAGACTCCTGATTTTATATTTTTCTCAATTGCTTGTGTAAAAATTTCAAATTTATAGCTCTTCATCTGTATTGATCACTTTTACCTATACTGTACCTGTATCTCAAATCTAATCAATCTAAATTTGTCTAAAAAAGAAATGACAGGTAATTATCAAATCAATAGCCCTAGCGAATTACGTGCTCTTCCACAGGAGGTATTACCCGAATTAAGTCAGGAACTAAGAAACTTCCTCATTGACCATATTGCTACACATGGCGGTCATTTTAGTTCAAGCCTTGGTGTTGTAGAACTTACTATAGCAGTTCATTATGTATTTAACACCCCTAAGGATAAATTGATCTGGGACGTTGGTCATCAGGCTTATATCCATAAACTACTCACAGGGAGAGCGGCTCGCTTCCATTCGAACAGACTTCTAGGCGGCATAAGCGGATTTCCTGTTATGGAAGAAAATAACTTTGACGCCTTTGGTACAGGTCATTCTTCCACATCCCTATCAGCAATTCTGGGTATGGCCTGCGCAGCCAGGTATAAGGGTGATAACAGCCGTCAACACATCGCTGTTATCGGCGACGGCGCCATGACTGCCGGTCTAGCATTCGAAGCTTTAAATAATATAGGTTTCGAACAGCCTAACCTATTGATTATATTAAATGATAACGATATGTCTATTGATGCCGGTACGGGAGCGCTACAAAATTATCTGACCGACCTGACCTCGGGGCAAGCCTATAATCAGTTCAAATCACAGATCAAAAAGCTGCTGTCATCCCATAAAGATCGGACACAATGGTCAATTGCTGCGATTAGAAAAATAGAGAAATTGATAAAAACAGGGCTATTTGCTTCGAGCAATATTTTCGAGGCCTTAGGAATACGTTATTTTGGACCACTGGATGGTCATAACCTCCACAAGCTTATCAAAATATTTGAACAGTTGAAGCATATCCCCGGGCCCAAAATAGTGCATTGTGTAACACAAAAAGGAAAAGGTTTTACACCAGCCATGTTAAACAAGGCGGAATGGCATGCCACAGGGAAATTCGACAAACTGACAGGTATACGGTTAGAAAACCAACTACCGCAACTCTACAAGGAAACTTTTCAGCAAGTGCTGGGCGAAACGCTGATACAGCTCGCCCAACATAATAGCCGTATTATCGCTATAAGCCCAGCTATGCTTTCCGGCAGCAGGCTGACGGCAATGAAACAGCAGATGCCTAACCGCGTTTTTGATGTTGGTATCTGCGAGCAGCATGCCATTACTTTCTCCGCAGGCCTTGCTGCTGATGGGCTACTTCCTTTCTGTGTGATCTATTCGACATTCTTACAACGCGCCTATGATCAACTAATCCACGACGTCGCTTTACAGAAATTACCGGTCGTGTTCTGTATCGACAGGGCCGGCGTTGTCGGCCCCGATGGCCCCACCCATCAGGGGGCATTCGACATTGCTTTTCTTCGCTGTATACCCAACATCGCAGGCGCTTCGCCCATGACGCTCACAGACTTTAAAAATTTGTTGTTCACGGCTCAGGACATCACTCTTGACGGACCGCTTGCAATCCGCTACCCAAAAGGCCCAGGTGGTCGAGAGAAGCAATCAGACAAATTTATAAGACTTGAAATTGGAAAAGGAAGAAGGCTTTGTTCAGGGCAAGACATTGCCATACTCTCTCTTGGGCCCGTTGGTCAATATGCACAGGACGCATGCAACGAACTGCTCCGGGAAGGCATGCAGGTTGGGCACTATGATCTACGGTTCTTTAAACCGCTCGACGAAGCGTTATTACATGAAGTATTCCAATCATATTCCTATATCATCACTGTTGAAGATGGATGTATAGCTGGTGGAGTAGGAACTGCAGTACTGGAATTTATGACCGAACATGGCTACTCAGCGACCTTGAAGCGACTTGGCTTGCCCGATACTTTTGCAGTACAGGGTACACAGCAACAGCTTCACCAACTTTATTACTACAATAAGCAGGCTATTATCGCCACGGTGAGACAGCTATACACGGGCCCGCTCGAATCGGCAGGCTCAGGGTGTAGCCTTAAGCCGAACGAGTCTTCCCCAAACAGTTAACTTAGTCACAATAGTAGTGCTTAAACAATATAGATTAAACTATCATTTGGTCTGATCATAGGATCTAAACAGCAAAGGGCCGACCCTGTCAGACATTCAGCTTGCGAAGCTTTCCTAAAAGGTCTTTTTGTCAGGACATGCCTTTCATAGATTTACTTCGTCTTTCAATTGTAAAAAGAATCTATAAGAACCAAAACTGCTTATATCTTCTAAGACAAACATCCAGAAAGGTACGGTGTTTGTGGCTTACATGAAAGAAACAATGTTGTTTCTTTCATGTAGCAATTCATACCATGAAACACTTATTCGTCCTCCTTGCTATAGCGACAGGCTTATTTCTGATCAGCAAGGTTTGCTTTTCACAAAAAGGGAAAGATTCAAAACCGTCAATACAAAATACTATGAATACTATAAATCAAAAAGATCATGTTGTCTATTTTGCCGGAGGATGCTTCTGGGGAACTGAGCATTTCTTTAAACAAGTCCGCGGGGTCACGGCAACCGAAGTTGGCTATGCCAATGGAAACCTTCAGCACCCTTCATACGCACAAGTTTCGACAGGAACCTCAGGTTTTGCCGAAACGGTAAAGGTAACCTTCGACCCGGAGCTTGTCGATCTAAAGCTTCTCGTAGACCTTTTCTTCAAAACAATTGATCCAACTTCATTAAATAAACAAGGCAACGATATCGGTACACAATACCGTACAGGAATCTATTATACCAATGCGGATGATGCCGCTGTTATCAAAGAACAGATAGCTGCTTTAGCAAGTCAATACAACAGCAAAATCGTGGTGGAAATAGAACCTTTACAGAATTATTATAATGCTGAAGCTTATCATCAAAAATACCTGGACAAAAACCCTGGCGGTTATTGCCATATAAGCCCTGATTTATTTAAACTTGCGCGAAATGCCAACCCCGAAAAAGCGAAAGCGGACGTTAAAAACACGTATAAAAAAGCAGATAAGGAGACCTTGAAGAAAGAGTTGACTACATTGCAATACGATGTTACACAAAACAGTGCAACGGAGCGCGCGTTTGACAATGCCTATAATGATGAATTTAGGGAAGGTATTTATGTCGATATCACAACCGGAGAACCCTTATTTGTTTCTACAGATAAATTTGAATCGGGATGTGGGTGGCCCAGTTTTTCCAAACCGATTAGCGATAGCCTGATTCAAGAACACTCCGACAATTCGTACGGGATGCGCAGAACGGAAGTACGCAGCAAAACTGGTGATGCACACCTTGGCCACGTTTTTAACGATGGACCGGCAGATAAAGGTGGTCTGCGCTATTGTATAAACAGTGCTTCACTTCGATTTATTCCAAAAGACAAGATGAAAGCACAGGGTTACGAAAAGTATTTGCCATTATTGGTAAAAAAATAGGCTGCAGCGCCTCATTGGAGGCGCTTGCTCTGAACATTTCAGAATCCTTCAGGCTACCCTTATAATAACCTATTATTCAATGCAAAAACCAATGCTTCATTCATGTTGCTTACCCCTAGCTTTTCAAATAATTTTCGCCGATGAAATTTCACCGTATCAATGGAAACGAAAATTTTCTCCGAAGTTTCATGAATGGTCAGACCTCGATGATAAAAACGTAAAATCTCTATTTCACGTTCGGTAAGATTAATCTTTTTCTGGGAGTTCCATTTCCCAGTCAACAGATCCAATTCCCATACTAAGTTGGAGTGCAACTTTTCGATAGTCACGTTACCTGAAGATATATTAGTGGATAAAGACACGATACAAATTGCTTTCCATATTTTCCCCTCTTCTGTCAAAAAAACAGGTGTCAGTTTATGATTAATTAAAATAAACTTGTTGTGTGCATTTTGTATCTGAAAATCATACGATATAACATAAAGCTTCCGTTCCTCAATGGGTATTTTTTCATAAAAGCTAAACCCCGCTTCGTTAATCTTAATGAGCATCTGGAAATCATCAGATGGAACATATTTTTGATAAAAGCCATAGCCCATTTCCATCACCTCTTTGGCTGTTAAACCAGCTAGAAACAGCGGGTTGTCTGAAACAAACTCAAAACTTTTAGCTTGGTAATCGATTAGGTAAATACTCTGATAAGTAATCCGTGAGAAGGCTTTGACGAGCTCAATATAGCCGTGGGTCTGCTGGATGTCCTTTTCTGAAAGACGATCAACAGTATTTTTTTGTGAAAATAGCGCGTTAAAATCCATAACGAAATTCTAAATGTCGAAGTTAATTAAAACTACACTCAAGTGTAGCTTTTATTTGGACAAACTGTAATACTTTTGGACAAAACAGCTAAGAAATATAGCTAACTGAACGAAAAGCCGGAAAAAACATAAAACCACTTCTTACACAAATGCTTATTAACACTATTCAAATTCGAAATATTGGAATCGCTATCGGGATCTTATTTTTTGGAAACAGCTATGCACAGCAGAAAATTGAGGTTCTAAATTTTGGGACATTTCACATGAGCTATACGCCTGATGCACATAAAGTGGAATTTGACGAAAAAGATCAAAAAAACAGAAAAGAAACATACCAAGTAGCCAAACTATTGGCAGACTTTAAACCAACTATCATCTGCGTGGAAATCATTCCTGAAAAAAACGAAGAATTGAACGGCGATTACAGCTCTTTTATTAAAGATAAAGGATATAAAGCTAAGTTCGGTGGTGAAATAGCCATAATTGCATATGAAGTTGGCAAACTTGCAGGGGTAAAAAAAATTTATGGAATTGATGAACAACAAACTGCTGCTTATAATTACAACATTGCAAATGAGTTGGAGAATCAGGTAGACAGTGTAACCTATAAAAGCTACATGGGAAAAATTATGCAGGAATTCACCCATATTGATAAACTCTCCATTTTAGAAAAATTAAAGGTATTTAATCAAAAAGAGACCTTGCAAAAGTTTATCAATGTAAACGCCGATATCTTAACCTACAGCAGTACAAAAGGTAATTTTGAAGGAGCAGATGAAGCCAGTAAATTCTACCGAAGAAATCTACGGATATTCTCCAATTTAAATCAGATCCCAGTCACTGGGCAGGATCGAATTTTGCTAATCACGGGCGCTACTCACGCAGCTTTCCTTGGTGAACTTTTGCAACGGAGCCCCAAATACAAACTCGTAGAGGTTGCCGAATACCTTCAATAAAACCATCGGTAAGCAAAGACTCTTTTGGCGACTTTCGAATGAAACAGATTAACAAACCTTAATTACTTAAAGAAACACTTCAACATGATCACATGCAGAAACTGTGGCACGGGCATTACATCAAAATTCTGTCCCGATTGTGGCCAACCTGCGACGCTAAAAAGGATAGACGCTCATTACATCACCCACGAAATAGAACATGTGCTTCACTTTGAACGCGGTATTCTCTATACCATTCGAGAATTGGTGACAGCTCCAGGTAAGAATGTGCAAAACTACATTTCTGAAAATCGCAGCCGACTGGTCAAACCTATTATTTTCGTTATTGTCACATCTTTAGTGTATTCTATTATTGCCCACTTTTTCCATACTGAAGAGCGCTATTTGCAATCAATCGACAGCCATGGTATTGAAAGCAAACTCGTCATCACAACCAACATCTTTCGATGGCTACAAGGTCATTATGGTTATGCTAACATTATTATGGGGTTCTTTATTGCCCTTTGGACTAAATTATTTTTTAAAAAATACGGTTATAATCTTTTTGAAATCATCATCTTATTATGTTTTATTATGGGGATGACAATGTTAATTTATGCACTTTTTGCAATAATTGACGGTATCACGCACCAAAGTTTAATCCTATATGCAACTTTAGTAATTTGTATATATTACTCCTGGGCCATAGGACAGTTTTTTGATAAAGCTAAAAAGATCAACTATTTTAAAGCATTTGCCGCTTCAATAATAGGTTTTTTCTCCTATTTGATCGTCATACTTTTCATTGGTATTACATTGGATGTACTTATAAAATAGCATTTTTTTGACTGATGCAGACATGTATCTAAGAAGCCACCATCATCAATTGATGCGATAAATGGGATAAAGAAGATGTGACTCTTCATAATAAGGTGAATGTTTGTATATCCAATCCAGCTGCGCACTACTACTTGCAGCAAGTTTAGGGTTGTTCATCTTTTCGCGTTCAAAGGCAGATCTTAAATCTTTATTCTCTTTTAGAAGCTTGGCTGCTGTATCTTCAAAAACATAAGCTGAATAGTATTCTTTCTGTCCTAAGATCGCATCAAAGAAATTCCAATTAAAATAAGAGTCTATTGCTTCAGGTTCCAAGGTTTCCAGCAGAAACTTCACACCGTCCTGGTTCAAAGGGACCAAAAAATCACCGGCACTGAAGTTTACCTTGTTGGATTCCCTAAGGAGACTGGTGTCAAAATGTAAATAATGTCCTTCATATGGACTTGAAGTTGTCTTGAAATCCTTAATCCTATACTGTTCCACCGCAATAACAGAATCTTGTTTAAGCGGAATCATCTTGATTTGATTGAGTGTCAACAATTCAATAACTTTCCATTCAGACTGCGGAATGACATAATACGATGGAATCGTCACTTCTTTTGTCGGAACATATGTATTATATAACTTAACTTGTTTTGAAAACTTAGCGTTTCTATCATACCACAACCTATCTTTCGAAGAAACGTCACTTGGTTTATATTTTGCCTCGAAGCCCTTAAATTCCAGCGATTCATATTTTGATGAATCAAGCTTCCATGCTATGGCATATTTATCCCCTATTTGATATTGCTTTAGGTTTTCAGCTCTTTTTTGTTTAATCACCTTATAATTCTGTTCGATAAAATCCAAGTTACAACGCATATAGTCATAAGTCGCTTTGACACGTTCTTGATAAGGTTTCAACATATCTGTTTCCACAACAGTTCCGATTACATTAAATAGACTGGTGTAGCCTGTTGCGTATCTTGGCGAATCCATAAAGGTTGGAAAACCACCATCGGGCACATCGTTGTGGATGTTGACATAGGGAACAGACATAAATCCTTTCTTTTGGAGATCCTTGAGTAAGTTCTTTTGCATGTGGCTGTTAAAATAATTTCCCAAAAGGTTTCCTAAACGTTCTTTGTTTGTTGAGATATAGGTGAAGGTGTACTGATAATCGGCTCCATTGCTGACATGATTATCTATAAAAACATCTGGTTTGACCCATTGGAAAATCCGCTGAAAGCTCCGCGAGTTTTTAGTATCTGTCTTAATAAAATCCCTATTTAAGTCATAGTGTCTTGCATTTCCACGAAAACCATACTCTTCAGGGCCATTTTGATTAGCTCTAGAAAAGCTCCCACGATTTAACATCCCACTCACATTATAACTCGCCAGCGCAACAACAACAACATTTTGAGGTGCCTTTATCTTTCCTGTTGCCAAATCGCGCATAAGCATCATAGTCGCATCAATACCGTCTGGCTCTCCAGGATGAATACCATTGTTGACCAATAAAACGCACTTCTCTTCCCTAGCCACTTCCAGTGTCTTTCCAAACGGATTAAATACAACAACATCTATTGGTTTATTGTTATCGTCTTCTCCCCGTGTTTCATAGTGAATTGTTGTATATTTCCGTGCCAATTCCTGATAATATGCCCGCATTTCCTCAAAAGTTGTCGATTGATTGCCATTACCCCGTTCATAAGGTGTAAGTATTTGCGCATAACTTCTGCCAAAAAGCATGAAAGAAAATAATATCAGGAACTGTTTCATAAGATCAATTTAGGCTCCAATTTACGATAAACTTGTTAAAATGCGTAAGCAATTTCTACCTTCTATTAGGAACCGCTTCCCAATAAAACAAAATCCCTAAGAAATGTAGGGATTTTGTTTTTACGCTTTATCACTATTTCATTTGCTGACCTCATTTAATAATTCAATATCTTCCGTATCTAATTTAAGAGTCGGCGCCGCACATAGCGTATCCAATTGACTCTCACTTGTAGCACTTACAATGGGAGCGGTAATTAGCGGTTTAGCCAACAACCATGCTAATGCTACAGTAGCCTGTTTTGTCCCGTGTTTCTCGGAGATAACATCGAGCGCTTTTAGGACAGCTTTACCTTTAGCATCAAAATATTTTTTGATCCCACCACCCCTAGCCGTTTTATCAAAGTCAGCTTCAGTACGGTATTTACCGGTCAAGAAACCTGCAGCAAGCGACCAATATGGAAATACGCTCAAACCGTACTTCTCGACCAATCCCGCATAATCTGTTTCAAAACCTGCGCGCTCTACCAAATTGTAATGCGGTTGCAAAGCAACATATTTAGGAAGACCATTTTTCTCCGCAACATCAAAGCTTTCCGTTAACCGCATCGGCGATAGATTAGAAGCGGCAATATAACGTACCTTGCCTGCTTTTATTAAGTCAGCATAAGCCGACAATGTCTCCTCCACAGGTGTTACGTTATCGTCAAAGTGGGTATAGTATAAATCAATATGATCTACTCCCAATCGTCGCAACGATTCATCAGCAGATTTCAAAATATGTTTTCTTGAGATATCATACCCGTGCTCCTTAGTCTCGGATCCAACTTTTGTTGCGATTACTATATTTTGACGGTTGCCACGGCTTTTTAACCATTTCCCAATAATTTCTTCGGACTGCCCGCCGGTTCCATTCACCCACCAAGAATACGTATCTGCCGTATCGATAAAATTAAATCCTGCTCCTACAAATTTATCTAGCATTTCAAACGATTTTTGCTCATCTAATGTCCAGCCAAAAACATTCCCGCCAAAATTAATTGGAGCTATCTGCAAATCTGTGTGTTGTATTTCTACCTTTTTCATTGAAATTATCTGTTTATTGTTCCTTTAAATAAAAAATCGCTATGTAAGTACAGCTATAAAGCTAAAGTTACGGTATTCATCTTGAGCCACGCCAGCATTCTTCACATCTAAATGTCAAAAAGATTAAAGTACGCTATTGCAATTTAGTACGCAGTTACTATGATTATACTAAATTGCAGCCGACTTTCGATCAGATCATTGTGCTCATAGCTAAAAATCTTATCTTCGTACTCATGGCCCATATCAATCTGACCTTCTTTGAGCATGTCAGATAAAGCCTTCGATAGATTGAACAGATTACATTGATAAAACCCAATCATCTATGATCCCAATAGTATATAGACGAGCAATGGAAAGTGATTTGACTTTTCTTTTAGATCTACGATTAAAGACAATGACCCAACATTTAATAGCCGCTGCTTTACCCACAACGAGGGATTCACATCTACAAAGAATTAAATACAAATTTGAACATGCTGCTATCATTGAATACAACCATATCCCTATCGGACTTTTGAAAACCGAGAAAGGACGGGCTCATATCGAGTTGATTCAAATACAGATCGATCCCCGATACCAAGGGAAAGGGCTAGGAAAAAAGATATTAAAAGACCTTATAAATGAAGCAATTTACGAAGGGAAGTCGATTTCATTACATGTATTAAAAACCAATAAAGCGCAAAAGCTCTACTTTAGTCTTGGTTTCGAAATTATCGGAGAAGATGAGCATTCATATCATATGAAGTACTCAAACAAGGATAAGATTTTAAAAAACAGGTCGGCTCTTTAACCGACCTGTTTTTTCATTACTTTTCAATAGACGACATATCGATTACAAAACGATATTTCACATCACTATCCAATACTCTTTGATACGCCTCATTTACATAATCGATATCAATCATTTCTGTTTCGGGTAGAATATTATGTTCAGCACAAAAATCAAGCATATCCTGCGTTTCCTGTATTCCCCCGATGCTGGAAGCCGTTAGGATCTTATTTCCCCCCATGATTGAGCGTCCATTAATTTCCATGGGTGCAGCTGGAATCCCCACGCAAATATAAACTCCTTTTGTTTTCAATAATGCAAGATAGAGGTTATAGTCATGTGGTGCCGATACGGTATCAATAATAAAATCAAAATACGAGGAGAATTTCTTTATTTCATCGGCCTCATGGGTATTTAAGAATTTGTGTGCTCCAAGTAGAGCGGCATCGTCCTTTTTGCGTGGTGAATGGCTTATCATTGTAACTTCTGCCCCCATTGCCACTGCAATTTTAACAGCCATGTGTCCCAATCCGCCTAAGCCCAACACACCAACTTTATGCCCCTTACTAATATTCCATCTTTTTAATGGCGAATAGGTGGTGATTCCAGCGCAGAGTAGCGGTGCCACCTTTTTAATGTCCAAAGATTCCGGCACATGCAGCACAAAATCTGCATCCGCAACAATATTATTGCTATAACCACCAAAAGTAAAGCTGTGATCATGCATCACATCTTTACTGTTGTACGTCCAGACGGTCTTTTTTTCTGAACAGAACTGTTGTTGGTCTGACTTACAGTTATCGCATTCGCCACAGGAAGCGACCATACAACCGACACCTGCCAGGTCACCTTTTTTGAACTTAGTCACTCCAGGACCAACTGCACTTATCCGACCAACAATTTCGTGCCCGGGAACAATTGGGTATTGTGTACCACCCCACTCATCATGTACTTGATGAATATCGGAGTGACAAATCCCGCTGTACAAGATATCTATTAAAACATCGTTTGCACCAAGCTCTCTCCTTTCAAACTCCCAGTATTCAAGTGGAGAACTACTGTCTTTCGCCGCATAACCTTTCGACTTAATCATATTATCTTTTTTATAGACCACAATTTGGATACGAAGATATCTTCGATCCCCTATTTACGCTGTACTAAGTTAGCGGGTATCGATGACGAATAAAGAAAGGCAGGCACAATATTGACACTGCGCAAACAAAAAAACAAGTTTAAACATAGAACTATCCGCACAAGACCATGTATATTTGAGTTCATATAAATCACTTCAATGAAAAGAACCAGTCTAACGCTAGCAATTATTTGCTTAACATCAATGGCCTTCGCCCAAAAGATAAGCTACAAAGTGAACACGCAAAATTCGACAATCAAATGGAATGCGAAAAAAGTTGTCGGGGGACATGTGGGAACAATCAATATACAAGATGGAACGGTACAGACAGAAAAGGGGAAAATTACCGGCGGTGGTTTTACCATAGATATGAATTCCATGGCTTGTACTGATGCTCCTAAATTGACCGGGCACCTAAAAAATGAAGATTTCTTCAATGTGCCTACCTACCCCAGCAGTAAATTTGTCATCAGTAAAGTTGATAATAGCAAAGGTAATCCAATCATAACGGGTAATCTGACGATTAAGAATAAAACAAAATCGATCTCCTTTCCAGCAAAAGTCACCACAACTGCAGACGGACTTTCTGCTGAAGCTATAGGAGTTAAGGTAAATCGACTGGACTTTGATATACAGTATCGTTCAGCAAGCTTTTTCTCCGACTTAGGCAATCGCGCCATCGATGATGAATTCACCTTAGATATCGTGCTTAAGGCTGTAAAATAAAAACCTCATAAGAGCCCTCTGTTAATACAGGCGGCTCTTCCTTCATTGAATAATCGCACCGAGAATCGACATAATTTACTCGAGCTGCTTTTACACACAGACTACTTAAGGCTGTGATGTCACCTCATACCGGCACGGAAAATCCAACAGTGTGGCACTTATTCTTCCTCAGAAATAGCGCATTAGCGCTGTGCTACAACACTAAACAAAGACTCTGTTAAATTAGATTTGATTCAAATTGCACTTAGCAAGCGATAAGATTGATGAAAGTAAAGTTTTAAAATTATCTTTAAACTCGCTAAAGTAAGGTTAGACAAATTATATATGGAGAAAATAAAAACTTTTCAACAACACGAGCTTAATAGAATTAGAAAAAATTGGAGTGAAAGTGACCTCGCATTTGAAAAGTTGGGAAGATCTTCTAATATATCCGATTATTCGGATCGGGAGATCAATGAAATGCTGCTCGGTGTATATAAAGACAGTAAACACCTTATGGTCGATGAAGGCTACTTTATTGATCTCTCGAAAGCGCATAAAGCCAGTTGTATTTTGGTTGATGTATCCTATTCAAGACGTATCAAACCTGCTCCAAATAGCATACTTAATCTTCAGGATATCCGTAATTTTTACATTGAAGATTATTTTATAGAGACGAAAGAAGCATTCTCCAACAAAAATAAACATAAGATAACGGGTTATCTCAAAAAGATCGGCGGTATTAGTTTGGGTAAAGGGCAATACAATTATCTGTATTCTATTCCGAACGATTTCAAAACGTTTTTCGGTGATACACCGTCCGATCTGTTCTATCCTATACAACGTTATATCAACGGGTTATTTTTTGACGACGATTATCGAATTTCAGATTTTGAAGTCATCAGTAAGATTGTTATCAGTAAGACATAATTCCAATTGCCGGAGCAACCGCTCCAGGTTTCTTAATTGATAATCTCGCCACCATTCTGATCTAGTTTATCACGAAATTTTTCAAGTTCCTGAACACCTGGTTTTACCCATTCAGCAACCTCACCTATAATTTTTAATGGAAATTCAGATCTATAGGAACGTGTCGGATTTCCGGGAAACTTCTGGTCCGTCAGATTAGGGTCATGCTCATAATCACCGGTAGGTTCAACAATAAATACCCGCTCGCTGCGCTCACCTTTTGCCAGGGCCGCTGCAAGTCCGGCCCCATTCATCATACCTGTAAAATAAATATGATTCATTTTGAAGCCGGCTTGATAGTTAGAATTGAAGCCTGGAACCAATAAGTCGCCGATTTGTGCATCTGCTTTTGTACCGTGATAAAAAGGTCCCTTATCAAAGGGAATGTTCTTATAAGAAGAGGCCAACCTAGCATATTCACTTGCCATTGCTTCTTCTCCTAAACTTGTGTAACAGGCACAAATCTTCAAATACATTCTGGGCAATGCACTGGTAGTCCGATCATCACTGATTACCAATGCGTGATCTAAGGCTATGTGCAGCCATTTCAGACGATCCGACACCGTTTTCTGCTGCCGGGATACAAAATAGGCTGCAATAAACTTCTCATGGTCATCGCTTGCCTCCCGATAACCCTCTGCAAAAAAGGACAGCGCTTCATCGTGTCTACCGTTTTCTTCCAATTGTATGCCTTTTAGGCAAAGTTTGACAACCCCGTTAAATGGTGAAAATTCCATCGTATAAATTATTATCTATTCAACCGAATATTATCCTCGCTGTAGTTATAAGTGAACACCCTTAGTAACATCAGGACTTAAGCAAGGCTATGTATGTAAAAAGCCAGTTATTAAGAATAACCGGCTCTTCAACAAAATTGTTCTCTTATTTTCAATATTTCTCGCTGGAATCCTGAAAACAGTTGGCCTCCAGAGAGCAGCTAAATTATCCGATAGATGGTCTCCTTAGAATACAATATTGCCTTTGTGTATCAAGGAAGTCACCGGTGAAATACGAGAAACTGCTTCAGCGGAACAACTTGCATCAACAAAAACCATGCTTGCTTCATCACCCACTTTCGGCCATTGTTGATTTCCATTATTGTCCAAAGGCAATTTGTAGCGTGTCGCGAAAGCAAGTGTTCTAGATAAGCCGAATTCTGTTCCATAACCATAAAGCTCAGCAATAAGATTCGCTTTCTGCAGCATGTTTCCCGAGCCAAACGTATTCCAGTGATCCTGAATATTGTCATTTCCAATCAAAACCTCCACCCCATATTTCCGAAGTGTCGGAATAGGCATAATCATATTGCCAAAGGGCACAGAGGACACGATTCCCACCCCCGCTTCTGCGAGACGTGCCGCAATTTTTTCAGCGTCGACATTTGTGAGACGACTAAGTGCAAAAGCATGGCTAACAAAAGCTTTCCCTTTTAATTGGGGGTTTTCCAATGTACGGTCGATCAAAAACTCGATTGTCTTCATACCACTTTCTCCCATTTCATGGAGGTGTATGTCAATTCCCTTATTGTTATCAAGCGCCAACTGTGTAATCTGCTCCATACTTTTTTCGATACTTCCGTCCAAAGAGTACGGATCTACTCCACCTATGAAACTAACAGCATCCAGTTTTGCAACATCCTTCAAAATGGGTAAAGTATCCGTATAATAGAGGCCATGCTGTGGAAAAGCAACCAGCTCCGCTTCTACCGTGTGTTTTTTCGATGCCAGTGCCTTTTCCAAATTTGTTAACGATTTTAGTCCAGATGTTGGATCAACATTGAAATGTGAACGAATAAAATCAGTTCCGTATGCCTGCAGAAAATTCAGCATTTTGCCCGTTCTTTCGACTGAGGTGCTTAACCATTCTGGGATCATCTTCTGCTCATACGCGATCATATCTTTTACGGTATGCCGTGTTGGCGATACAGCTTCCCATGGCAGACCAAACAACATTTTATCCAAATGGGCATGCATATCCTTAAAAGCCGGCAACATCAAATGTCCTTTTGCATCGATCGCATTAGCATTTGCAGTATTTGGTTTGATTCCTTTGATCTTACCCTCTTCAACTTCTACACAGAATAAAGCCGTATTTGTGCTTATAACTTCCTTTCCATCAAACTCGAATCCTGTCTCAAGCCGTACGTTTTTTAAAATATATGTTTTAGCTTTCATATTTATTTTGATAATATTCTTTTTCTCTAAAAATTACCGGACAATAGAAACGGTATTATTTTTCCACTTTTATTATTCAGTATCACCAAAACAAAGGTCGCAATGATTCTCCCAGATCTTTTGCAGAATACATCTCGATACTTGAACAATTTATCACAGCGCCGACTTTTGCTCAACAGTATGCATAAGGTGAAACTACAACGAATGTGCTTTCAGCCAGCATGAGACCAATGAGAACGACACTTAAAATACACTGTAGTAATAAATTGTCCAACAGATGGAATGAAAACCACATTGTAAAAACAGCCTTAGCTACTATTTTTGTATTAAACAGCGAAGCTTCTTCGGCTTTATCGAAAAAATTACAGCACAATAAAATGATGAAAACAACTTTAATACTCCTGATAATGATGAGCATAACAAATTCGTGCCGATCGGCATTAACAGAAAACTCATATACTGAAAATCCGTCCCAGGAAGAGATTATTAAATTGGTCACCAAAAATGACTTACAGGGAGTGAAAAAAGCGCTAGAAAATAATGCCAACGTGAATAGTGAAGATACGAATAAACGTTCTATTCTACTTATCGCGACAAACAACGGAAATATTGAAATGGCTAAATTATTGGTAGAGTATGGTGCCGATGTCAACCTTCAGGCCGACAATATGGACAGCCCATTTTTATACGCAGGAGCAAGTGGGCAAGTTGAACTCGTCAAACTTTTCTTATATCACGGCGCTCGCTTTGATTTATTTAATCGATATAATGGCACAGCTTTAATCCCGGCTTGTGAACGTGGATATGTAGAAACGGTAAGATTATTGGCCAATACCAAAAATTTCCCATTGGACCATGTCAATCGTTTAGGATGGACTGCTTTGATGGAAGCAGTTGTACTCGGTGACGGAAGTAAAAAATATCAGGAAATTATTCAGATTCTAAAAGATGCTGGGGCAAAATTGGATATTCCTGACTTCAATGGCACAAGCCCTTTGCAACACGCAAAACAAAGAGGCTTCAAAGAAATTGTTAAGATACTAACATCAGAAATATAAAGGTTCATCTTCCTTTAAATAACTTAAATTTGAATAAAATTTCAAGCAGTATCTCACTATGCTATCTGATTTTTCATTCTCAATGGCTAGTTTTGCAATATGCAGCATAAAATAATAGACAAAGTTGCTTTAATTAGCATTAAAGATAGGAAAATCCTGAGCACACGTTCCAAGACTAAAACAAAATTTTACTTTCCTGGTGGTAAACGAGAGAATAATGAATCCGATATTACCTGTTTAAAAAGAGAAATACTGGAGGAGCTTTCTGTGCACATCGTCGAAGAATCAATGCGCCTTTTGGGCACCTTTGAAGCAATCGCCGATGGACGAAATCAAGGTACGCTCGTAAGAATGATCTGCTACTTTTCTGATTTCGAAGGAGTATTGCATCCAGCGAATGAAATCGAGACATTTGAATGGTTAACCTATAAGGACAAACATAGGACTTCTGCCGTAGATCAGATTATCTTTAGCCGATTAAAGGAAATGAATCTTATCGATTGATAGAACAGATGAGCGTTGTTTCTCATACCAAAATATCAGACAACGCTTTTCCGTAATGTAATAACCGTAATTTCAGGCCAAACACCTATCCGACCTTTTAGGCCGTGAAAACCAAAACCGCGGTTGACATAAAGATATTTTCCTTGTTTTTGATAGAGTCCAGCCCACTGTTTATAAAAATATTGAATTGGACTCCATTTTAACCCAAATAGTTCTATCCCAAACTGCATACCATGCGTATGTCCTGCCAGCGTCAGATGGACATGTTGGTCATAGTCCAAAGTAACATGATCCCAATGTGAAGGATCATGAGACATCAAAATTTTGAAGGTATCCGCGTCCAATCCAAGGGTTGCTTTAGCAAGATCACCATATTGATGAAACCCTCCTTTCCCCCAATTCTCAACTCCAATTAACGAAATACGCTCACCTTGCTTTTCTATTGCTATCGATTCATTTAGCAGCAATTTAAATCCCATTTCATGATGAATTTCCTTAAGCCTATTCAAATTTAAGGCTTTTGATTCAACACTTTCCCATTGTACGTAGTCCCCATAATCGTGATTTCCAAGGACTGAAAACTTGCCCGAAGGAGCTTCTAATCGGTTGAAGTCCGAAACCCAGGGTTCCATTTCGGAAGCTTTATTATTGACTAAATCACCCGTAAACAATACCAGATCACTGTTTTGTGCATTTGCCAATTCGATACCTTTACGTACCCTTTTGATATCAGATAAACTACCAGAATGAATATCCGATAGCTGCGTAATTTTAAAACCGTCAAACGCCGTAGGTAGATCAGGAAAACTCAATACTTCCTCTCTCACTTTATAAAAATAACGACCTTTCGTTAAACCGAAAAAAATAACCAATAACATGGCCCCCGCCAAAAACAATACAATCTCACTCAAAAATATACTACGTGGAGGAAAGGAACGAAAAATACGCATCAGATCTTCAACAAATAAAAAGGGAACAGCAAGCAATTTTGGTATGAAAACAATTAAAAATGCTGTAATCAGACTTGTTGCTGTCTCCTGGACATCATAACCCGCTCTCCGCAAAAAAATTAATGTAAAAACACCAAAAAACAACAGGATATCAATCCCCCAATACATGTTCTGCCAAATCGAACCACGAATAACTGTACTGAAAGCCTGAAAAAAATAGATATCACCCAAAACAAATAAGAATAATATCAGTAAAAGTCTCTTTGCCATATTAACTAAAATATTGATTTTAAATTGCTAATGATATGCCAAAAGAGATTTTTGAGCTATTACAGCCCCTTTCATCGTAAATAGTGATGTCTATGTGACAATTGAAACTTTTTGCACTCCAATCAATCAGAAAACTATCCATAGTTTCCTCCAAAACATGTCAAGATGTCTGATTATCCCATAAATGAACCCAACCGAAATACTGCTTATTACTCCAAAATTCCAGTCTTTTGCATACATGCTCTCATTTTTTGGTAGGTACGCTCAATGTCTTGATCTAGACCAATGGAAAACCTGATCAATCCATCGGAAATACCCATCTTCAAACGATCTTCCTCAGGAATTTCTGACGACGTAGAGCTACCCGAACAGGAGAATAGGGTCTTATAGAATCCTAGGCTGACAGCTAAATACCCTAAATTTTCAGCCTGCATCAGTTCCATTAGTTCATTGGCTTTTTCGGTTGTTTCCACATCAACTGTCATTAAGCCACCAAAACCATAGGTTTCATGCATCATGTTTTTCATTAGTTCATGATCTCGATGCGACTGCAAGCCCGGATAAGATACCTTTAATCCATCTTTCTCAAACCGTTCGGCAAGATACATTGCATTATAACTATGTTGTTTCATCCGTATATGAAGTGTTCTTAAATTCTTCAATATACTTGCCGAACGTAAGCTGTCCATCGTTGGCCCCAATAACATACAGGCACCTGTGTTCACATTTTTCGTTTCATTAATAAACTCCTGACTTCCACAATAAACCCCACCGACTGTGTCACTGCTGCCATTGATAAATTTCGTTAAACTATGAATGACAATGTCCGCTCCCAAAAGTGTTGGTGAGATGGATAATGGAGAAAACGTATTGTCGACAATCAGTTTTAGCTTGTGTTTTTTACAGATGGCCGAAAGTTTTCTTAAATCTGCCACATGCAATAAAGGGTTGCTCACACTTTCACAATACAACACTTTTGTATTAGGTCTTATCGATTTTTCGAGTTCTTCGACATCATTAATATCCAAAAATGTCGTCTCAATCTGGAAAGGCGGGAGAAAATTTTTAAGAAAGGCATAAGTTCCACCGTAGATTGTCCTACTTGAAATGATATGGTCACCACTTTTACATAGTTGTAAAAGAACTGTTGTAATCGCTCCCATCCCCGAAGATGTTACATTGGCCGCAGCGGTATCCTCCATTTTTGCTAAGGCTTGTGCCAAATACAAATTCATCGGCGACGAATGCCTTGAATAGAGATAACAGCCTTCCGCATTCCCTTCAAATGTGTCGAACATTTTTTTAGCGGAAAGAAAAGTATAGGTAGAGCTATCTGAAATTGACGGGTTCACACCTCCAAACTCACCAAAGTATTGCAAATCTTGAATTTCATTTGCTGCATTAAAATTTTCCATGTTTTTATCTTTAAAATTGAGATATTTCAAATTATATTACAAGTAATTTTACTTATCTTAGAATATAAATCTATTATACAAACAATAATTAGTTAAAACATCTAGCTGATTTAAAACGAGCTAGTAAAAACCAAAAAAAAATCTATGCAATTTGACGAGATTGACCGTAAGCTATTGCGTTTTCTACAGGAAGATGCCAAACAAACGACCAAAGAACTCTCCTACAAACTGAGCTTGTCTGTAACAGCGGTCTATGAAAGAGTCCGTAAACTCGAAAATACTGGAATTATCGCGGGCTATGTCGCCATACTTGACAAAAAGAAAATAGCAAAAGACTTCCTTGTATTATGCCACGTAAAATTAACACAGCACAAAAAGGAGTATATTTTACAATTTGAAAAAGAGGTCATGAACCTTCAGGAGGTAACCGAGTGTTTCCACGTGAGTGGCGACTACGACTATATCCTAAAGATTTGTGTCCAGGATATGGCAGATTATCGCAGTTTTATGTTAACGAAATTAACGAGCTTACAGCATATTACAAGCACCCATAGCTCATTTATGATCGCTGAGGTGAAAAATACGATTGCAATTGATCTGTAAGAAAATTTAAACCAAAACACCATTTTTTGATGCTATTGCTTCCGGAAGATCCTCATCTCCCACCATTTGCAACACATCAATTTCTATGGTTCGACAAATCGAAAGCATAGGCACATCAAACATGAGTCCTCCAAAAGGATTTTCGGTATAATCGCCGACCAATTCCATCACAATATAAATCCATCCAATTACCACACAAAAAGGAATACTCGTCCATATCCCCCAGTCGCCCAATTTCGCAAATTCATTTACTAGGCCCAATGGGAGCAGAATGATGAGAATAACATTAAAGACAAATGCTGTACTGGCAAACTGTCTCGGTGAAGGAAATTTTTTGATTCTTTCTGCCTGACCTTGATAGTCGTAAAATTGATTCAGGCAATTCTGCAGTTGCGTTTGGTTAAAATCCGAAATGATTTGATCATTTTTCAATGCATTAACTTCCTTTGCTTGTTTAGAAATCAAATACGTTGCAAAATTTTTATAGGTACTCTGCAACTTAAACTCATCTGTAGAAAGGTATTTGCGCAAAAAAATCGATGTTCTACTGTAATCAGGAAAGCCAGCCTTTATCAGCCTGTTCCGTTTAACATTCATTGAACCAAAGTGTTTTTTCAAACTGACATGCTCCCATTCTGTCGGGATCAACAACTGCTCACGAAAAGTATATAACCAAGCGATATGGCGATAGGCAATCCTTTTCCTCCGCTCCTCCAAATCGGTATGATCACCATCTTGAGTATCAAAGGCATATAACATTGCAGTGAAAGAGCGACTTGAATTGACAATCCCTCCCCAGATTTTCCGGGCTTCCCAAAGTCTATCATAGGCCTGATTATTCTTAAACCCGACATAAAAAGCCTCAGCGGTTCCAATCAAAGCCAATGGCACCCAAGGAATTATCATCCACTGCCAATTAAAAAAATAATAGATGACCGCCACCAGAGAGCACCAAAGCGTCAGCCATATTAAATGTGCGCCCGCTAAATTAAATATTTGTCGATGGTTAAAATACTTGGTTGTGATCATAAAAATTAAATATCTTCCTTTATTAAAAACGTTATGAAAGTACAATTTAAATTGTAACTGTCCAATACGCTAAATTGTTTTCGACACGATGATATTTTATTCCGCTCATTTTTATAACAATAAACCTCGTCGCTTTTAATGGCTTATCCTTAAATTTACGGCTTCCATCCCTAAAAGGTTTCCTTATATCCAAAAAAATTGAAATAAGCCACCAGCGAAACTAGTTTTGAATAATTATTCAAAATTTATGATCAAATTAATTACTTTCAGTCTCATCACCTTTCTTCTTAACAACTTCCTGTTCGCCCAAACCGCCATTGTTGGTAAAGTCTCGGATCAATATGGCGCGTCGATCCCCTATGCTTCATTAGCCTTTCGTGCACTAGATGTAAAGAAAGATTCTCTCATTGAAAAAATAACAGATGAACATGGAAATTTTCAGTTAACGCTTACCGAAAAAGGGACTTACCTCGTTTCGATTCGCGTGGAAAATGTACTCAAAATGCAACAAAAAATTGAAATTAACGACCTTAAAGCCCCGCTAGCGTTCATTGTCCCAAAATCACTACTATCCAACCTCATGTTAGATGAAGTAACAGTAAATAAGCGCAAACCAACAATACAGCGAAAAATTGACCGCATCATTATGAACGTAGCACAAACCGCCAATGCTTCTGGAAAATCAGCTTTGGAATTATTTAAAATGGCTCCCGGGGTATTCGTTAACAATGGTCAAATCTCCATTAATGGAGTTGTAGGAACACGTATTCTTGTCGATGGCAAAAGTATTAACCTCGCGGGAAATGATCTCAGGAACTACCTTCAAACCTTGCGTTCCAACGACATCCAATCCATTGAGATTATCGCACATCCCTCGGCAGAGTTCGATGCAGAAGGCAGTGGTGGTATCATCAATATTGTGCTAAAAAAGCAAGATAAACAGGGACTCAATGGTTATATTGGCAATGACTATGCAATTGGGCTTGGAAAATATGTAACGTACACTCCTTATGCAGGTTTGAATTATCAACTAGGTAAAGTTGGTTTAATGGCAAGTTATTCCCATAGTCGTGCAAAGTCATACGAGGAACTAAAACAACGACGAGATTTTCCAAATCAGGGATTATATCAGCAAGAAACGGAAAACACTCAGACCAACAAAAACGACCGTATACGGCTTGGTGCGACCTATGATTTCACGGGGAAACAATTTCTAGGCTTTTCCTACACCGGTCAATACAGCAGTTTCCTTGGACCATCCATGGCGCATTCGACAATTACCTATCCCGATGCGGCAAAAAACATCCGCTCGCAAGGTAGCTTCCCATCTGAATCAAAATCTAACTACCAAAATCTCGGTTTAAATTATGTTTTGGAAACAGACAGTTTACATTCGAAATTCAGCCTTGCCATCGATTATACACACAATCAACGAAGCGGAAATAGTATCAGCAATAGTGTCGATTTCGATGCGAATGGTAACATACGCAGTGATACTTTGTTCAGATTGGATTATCCCAGCGAAGCAAAAATTTTTACTGGCGACGCAAAGTATAATTGGATAACTAAATCTGGAAGCAATTTATCAATTGGTGTAAAAGCGACCGCAACGGATATCATGAATACCAATCGATACCAGGTCTTTCATCAGGCCTGGATGCCAATGCCTGCCCTTGATTTCCAGTTCGATTACAAAGAACGAATTTATGCTACCTATGCAAATTATACGGGAAAATGGGCCCAAATAGATTATCAATTGGGATTAAGAGGCGA
>NZ_DKSP01000032.1:35727-37373 GCF_002472745.1 Sphingobacterium sp. UBA7253
AATTGGGATTAAGAGGCGAGAAATCCAATATTCAAGGACAACTTTTGAGCGAGCAAAGGGACAAACTCGCACAAGGCTATTTCAATTTGTTCCCAAGTTTTTTTTTAAAGAAGAATTTAAACTCGCAGGGAAGCAATTATGTATCACTTACCTACAATAGAAGAATTAAACGGCCCTCATATTTTGATTTAAACCCTTATAAATATTATATAGATAATTATTCCGTACAGACAGGAAATCCCTTTCTGAAACCGCAGTTCACAAATTCGTTCGAAATTAGTGGATTATGGAAAGAAAAATATTATACTGCTTTGAACTATTCCCATACCAAAAATGCGATCTCGCAAATTATACGCAACCAGGCAGAAGAAGAACTGTTAACGATTATTAAAGACAACGTGGGGACTCAAGGAGTATGGACGGCCACTCTGAGCGCTCCCATTTCATTGCTACCCTGCTGGTCAAGTACGAACACGATTTTATTCACTCATACACGTTCAACTTCCCCCTATTTTAATCTAAAGAAAGCTTCTTTTATATTACAGACAGAACAAGAAATTTCCTTTGGCAAAGGATATAGTATAAATCTGAATGCTTTTTACACCCCCCAAATGTTACTTGGAAATATTGTAACTAAAGCCATCGGCTCCGTTGATCTAGGGATTCAGAAAAAATTAATCAAAGATCAATTGGTTGCCAAGGCAAATATTAGCGACATCTTTTTTACCAATAATTATCGGGCGACAAGTTATTTTAACAATACTAAAATCTGGATAATGCACAAGGAGCAATCGCGTGTATGCTCCATTTCTTTACTATATAACTTCAAAACCGGCACTACCTTTAAAGCAAAACGAATGGAATCAAGCAGTATGGAGGAGAAAGGAAGATTATAAATGTACCACTATTTTTTATCTTTGCGGCTCATTGAGCCGCAAAACTGAACTATCTAAGGATTTATGAAACAATCTCGACTTAATCAATACATCACTAAAGCAGATACATTTTTCAGGAAGCAAGATTTCGATACTTTTTATACAACGAATGTACGTATCCTACTTCATTTTGGAATGTGGTTTACATTTACCCTGCTCCTGTTCAGCAACTACTATTATGTAACTGGAATATCCTCAAACCAATCAATATTTTTGTCATCGCGTGTTTTATTGTCTTCTCTTGTTGTGTTTTACCTATTTTTCTACTTGGTTATACCTTACGCGAGGAACTTAAATTTATGGATATTACCTTTCTTAACTGCGCCAGTATGTATTTTTATTTGGTTATTTATCAATAATTTGTTTTATGTGCTAGCTTACAAATATGATTTTGATATTTCTAATTTGTATCCATTAATGGGTAAGGAAAAGGATTTCATTCCCAACCTGTGGTCCGTATTCAGCTTTAAAGCGGTGCTATTAAATGCATTGTCGGTTATCTATTCATTGTCTCCTTTTTTCTTTACCAAAATATTAATAGACATCAGAAGAATAAATAAAGACCGAATGCGAATCCTAGAGCAGAAGTCAAAATTGTTATTGGAAAATATTAGCGTAGAGAAGGCTTTTTTAAAAGCGCAACTCAATCCACATTTTTTGTTCAACACGCTCAACAACCTCTATCGTTTGACGCTAAAAAAAGACGACACA
>NZ_DKSP01000032.1:37449-37694 GCF_002472745.1 Sphingobacterium sp. UBA7253
CGACACAGCACCTGAGGTCGTATTAAATTTATCCGAAATTATGGGATATACACTATACGATTCGGATGCAGAATACGTCTCCTTAGCTAAAGAGCTGGATTTTATAGAGAATTACTTTTCATTGGAAAAAATGCGTTACCCAAAATCATATAAGATTGAACTAAATATAGAGGGGCGAGCGCATGCTCACGCCTTAACGATTGCTCCGTTATTGACCTTCACCCTTATCGAAAATGCATTTAAAT
>NZ_DKSP01000032.1:37886-38232 GCF_002472745.1 Sphingobacterium sp. UBA7253
CGAAAATGCATTTAAATATGGGCTAAAAAACGAAGAAGCATCCTTTGTCATACTTACTATTCACATCAGCAAAGATCAGGTTGCCTTTAAAATAAAAAATGACAAAGATGTATTCAATACCGTGAAAACACCTAGCTTTACGGGTATCGGTATTAAAAATTTACAAAAGCGTTTACAATTGATTTACCCAAACCAAAGCGACCTTCACATCATAGATAGCTCCAATGAATTTAGCGTTGCATTGAATATCGCATTACCACATGATTGAAAAATATAGTTGCATCATCATCGATGATGAACCTTTAGGCATTGAACTTATTACGGATTTCGTCGAACAAGTACCTTT
>NZ_DKSP01000032.1:38352-40578 GCF_002472745.1 Sphingobacterium sp. UBA7253
AGTACCTTTTTTGGAATTAAAAAAGACCTTCAGTAAGCCACTGGAGGCAATGGCTTTCCTGCAGGAAAATCCGATCGATATTGTGTTTAGCGATATTGAGATGCCCCGCTTAACTGGTTTAGATCTGTTGGAAACGCTGGCCCAAAAACCTTACTTTATTTTTATAACTGCCCATCGACATTTCGCCATTGACGGATTTGAAAAAGGTGCCGTAGATTACCTTATTAAACCCATTCGATTTGAACGCTTTTTGAAAGCTGCAAATAGAGTAAAGGAACAAATATCACCCTTTAACAAACTAAATAACCACCCAATAAAAACAGAACGAATTTTTATAAAAAGTGAAAATAAATTTATAAAGATTATGCTTAATGATGTTCTATATATTGAAGCTCAGGGAAACTATTTGAATATTGTCACACATAACAGTGCACATCAAACCCTATCTACCCTTAAGGCGATGGAAGAAATTTTACATAACACCAGTTTCTTTCGAATTCATAGAGCATTCATTGTCAATACAGATAGCATACAATCTTTAAATGGAAATATAGTCCAGCTTTCAAATGGAAAAACTATCCCCATTGCGAGCAATAAAAAAGATCTCTTATATGCGCTTTTAGGATTAAATTAGATCGATTATAGGCGATACGCATGCTGAAAACTTTGGTTGATCCCGCTATCAAAACAAGTATAAAGCACTATTGTATATTGTTACTCGTTTGATTAATTTTAATCTAACGGACATAAACAACTGCCAAACATATAACAAGGATATGATGAAGATAAAAGCATTTACATTAAATATAGGCCTTTTCCTTTTTGCTGCAACGACTTTCGCGCAGAACAAAGCGGAGTTAAAATCATTGCTAAATAAAAACAGTGAATTTGTATTTCCCCAGACAATAGATAAAATAGCGGCTACATTAAACGTAAAAACAGTCTTCTATGAAGATGCCAACGAAGAAAAGTATGCAAAATGGATCACAAAATCCGGCTTGGAACTTTATAGCAATTATGGGGCTGATAAATCCGTCAATGAACTATTTTTTGATATCCCTGAAGACAAGTTTCTGGTTGTCGAAGGGTTGCCTTTTGATCTTGCGATCAATAAAACAACAGTCAAAGAGGCGCTCTCAAAATTCAGCCGACACAATGTTAAAAAGGAAAAACTTGATGCTGGAAGCTCTTTTCCGGGTGGTACCAGACTAACAATGAAAACAGGGACACATTTTACCACTTTACTTTTCGATAGCAAAAATCTTTTAAAGTTCATAGGCTTGACAACCTCTTTAATTGACCCCGCTGCCAATTAAAGACAAGGGGTCAATATACAATTTATTAGCTAGGTTGCCCAAGCATGATCACCCTTTTGATAAGGGAAATCGCCGTTATATTTCCCTGGGATTTTCACATAACGGAACACTTCCGTAGCGCCTAATTTTGAGCTAAAAAAAGTAAGCAGTGTAAGCTGTTTAAACAGCGTAAAAAAATGGGGCAGTTCATTAGCTGCTTTCTTTTTATCGTAATCTTGCGCTTCCTTGTCCAAAATATCAACAAAAGCAGTTTGGTCTTTTTTGTCGAGTTGCTGAAAATTACGCCCGAATTCTTTCTTGGCACGTTCGTCAATTCCGGCTGATCCAGTCAAAAAAACCTGCTGTTCTTCAAGTTTATAGCAGTCTCGCACTAGAACGGGAATTTCAGAACCTACCCCAGCTTCTTTCGCCCCTGGGGTAGTAGTTTTAGGAAGAATCGCCTCCGCGAGATCTCCCAAAAAATCGATTGATTTTGGATCAAAGAGCATTTCTATATCTTTCGAAGCAGACCTCTGGCATCCTTCCAAAAATAACGAAGCACCAATAACTGTTCCTCCCATGAGCATGGCCACACGTTGTATTGCTTCTCGTCTATTCATAATTATTGCATCATAAAATATTAAAGATTCCCTTTTTTTAATTCATTAACAGCAAAATCTACGGCCCTTGCAGTAAATGCCATATAGGTAAGCGATGGATTCACACAGGAAGACGAAGTCATAAAGGCCCCGTCTGTCACAAAAACATTTTTAGCATCCCATACTTGGTTAAATTTGTTTAATACCGAGGTTTTCGGATCATTGCCCATCCGTGCTGTTCCCATTTCATGAATTCCCTGTCCCATACTAAACCCGTTGTCATAGGTTGTTACGTCTTTGACACCAATAGATTCCAACATTTCCTTCATTTC
>NZ_DKSP01000032.1:40642-41623 GCF_002472745.1 Sphingobacterium sp. UBA7253
CAACATTTCCTTCATTTCATTGCTTGCATCAATCCGTATTTTCCGCTCATTATCCCTAATCTCTGCATCTATAGCCAATACAGGAAGCCCCCACTTATCTTTTACAGATGAATCCAATACGACTTTATTTTCGTGATATGGAAGTATTTCGCCAAATGAAGTAAAACCTACTCCCCAGCTTCCGGGCTCGGCGATAGCATCTTTCCAAGCCCCACCCACGCGCTTATTATCGACCTTACCTGACCATTGTCCCCTTGAAGCTCCGCCCTGATAGCCAAAACCACGTATGTAATCTCTCTTCTTGGTATCGCCGGCAATATTGGCAAATCGGGGTACATATAATCCATTGGCGCGTCGCCCAAAAATATATTTATCCTCAAATCCTTCAACTCTTCCCCCAGCTCCACTATTTAACATGTGATCCATCAGATTATGTCCCAGTTCACCACTGCTGCTCCCAAGACCACCTTCCCATACATCAGTAGCTGAATTCATTAACACCCAGGTGGAATTTAAAGTCGAAGCACATACAAAAACAATCTTAGCAAAATACTCGTAGGTTTGATTCGTCTCCGCATCAACAATTTCGACTCCTTTAGCTTTCTGCGTATCGCGATTGTAAATAATGCTTTTTACAATTGAAAGTGGTCTTAGGGTAAGTTTTCCAGTCTTCACTGCTGCGGGCAATGTTGCAGACTGTGTGCTAAAATAAGCGCCGAAATTGCAACCCAGCCAGCATTTGTTCTGGTATTGGCAATTAACACGGCCGTGATGGGGCACTGTTATGTTGGCTACCCGGCCAATTATAAAGTGTCTTTTTCCCTGATAACGCGATTTCAAGCGCGCAGCAAGATCTTTTTCCACAATATTCATATCCATTGGCGGCATAAATTCGCCATCGGGCAGCACCGCTATACCGTCTCTATTACCTGAAATACCCGCAAATTTCTCAACGTGACTATACCAAGGTGCTATATCTTT
>NZ_DKSP01000032.1:41777-54020 GCF_002472745.1 Sphingobacterium sp. UBA7253
ATGCCCGTCTTTGCTATTTGCCTCAAAATCAACATCCGACCATCGATAACTCTGCCGCCCCCACATAAGCGAGCGACCGCCAACGTGATAGCCCCTGAACCAATTAAAGGGTTTTATTTCCTTATATGGACTTTCTGTCTCATTAGTCCAAAAGTCGATGTTCCCTTCGTTCATCCATTGATTTTTAATTCCAAAAGGTAAGTAGTGCTGTGCTCGATCCAAAGGTACCCGACCCCGATGCGGAAATTCCCAAGGATCTTTGTTTGGTGATGGGTAATCTTTGATATGCTCAATATTGCGTCCTCTTTCTAACATGATGGTTTTCAATCCACGTTCCGTTAGTTCCTTGGCTGCCCAGCCACCTGTGATCCCAGACCCGATGACAATTGCATCATAAACATTATTTGCCATTTATTTATAATTGGTTTATTTGGTTATTACTCAAAGGGAAGTTTCCCTTTAAAATAAAGTCTCCTCCACAATCAAGCGCTGCAAAGATGCCTGACAGTTATACCTAGTTTAGACGCTCCATTCTTATATTTTGGAAAGTGTAAGCATGAATCGTCTAAACAAGTTTAAGGTTTTTTTTTGATTTTATTGCAACCGGTTGCAAATTTTTGTAATATTGTATTAAACAAGCAGGTAGCTTGGATAACCAAATTATAAAGTATAAACGACAGACTGAGCCATTTCTTCCATCGCATTGGAATATTGATCTGTTTTGTACGTAATATAGTCTTTTTCAAAACACAATACATATGACAACAATTAAAGGTCCTGCCATCTTTCTCGCACAGTTTATCGGTGATGAAGCTCCGTTCAACTCTTTGGACTCAATCTGCCAGTGGGCAGCAGCCCTTGGCTATAAGGGTATACAACTACCAACTTTGGATGCCCGTTTTATCGATCTAGAAAAAGCAGCGCTCGATAAAAGCTATGCACTTGATCTAAAAGCTAAAGTACAGTCATTTGGATTGGAAATCACCGAACTTTCAACCCATCTCCAAGGGCAATTAGTGGCTGTAAATCCAAGTTTCGATGATCTATTTGATGCATTTGCACCACAGCATTTACATGGTAACCCTCAAGCAAGACAACAGTGGGCGATCCAGCAATTAAAATATGCCGTACAAGCTTCCAACAACCTCGGACTTAAAGCGCTAGCAACCTTTAGTGGCGCCTTTCTATGGCCATTTATATACCCTTGGCCACAAAGACCAGCTAACCTTATCGAAACGGGTTTTGCTGAACTTGCAAAATTATGGTTACCCATTCTCGATGAATGTGACTTGTATGATGTCGACCTATGTTATGAATTACACCCTGGAGAAGATCTCCATGACGGTGCTACTTTTGACTTATTTCTCGAAAATGTAAATTACCACAAGCGGGCAAACATTCTCTATGATCCCTCCCATTTTGTTCTTCAATGTCTTGACTATCTTCAATTCATCGACATTTACCATGAGCGAATTAAAATGTTTCATGTTAAAGACGCTGAGTTCAATCCTTCTGGTCGTCAGGGTGTCTATGGTGGCTTCCAGAGCTGGCAGTCAAGAGCCGGTCGTTTTAGATCAATTGGTGATGGCCAAGTGGATTTCAAATCTATATTTACCAAACTCACACAATATGATTATCAAGGCTGGGCTGTACTGGAATGGGAATGTGCATTCAAGAATGCTGAAGATGGTGCGCGGGAAGGCGCGCTGCATATTAAAGACTATATTATCCGTGTTACTGACAAGGCATTCGATAATTTTGCTGCCGTCGAAACCAATGATAGCCTTAACCGTAAACTATTGGGTTTATAATTACAAAAGATATCGGCATTAAAAATTCAACTTTATGCACAATACAAAACTAAAAATGGGCATGGTCGGCGGTGGAAAAAATGCATTTATTGGGGCTGTACATCGTATGGCTGCAGGAATTGATGGTCAGATTGAATTATGTTGCGGCGCACTGAGCGCTGATCCCCTCGTTGCAAAAGAATCCGCCGCGCTTTTAGGTCTTCCAGAGGAAAGGAGCTATGGAAGTTATCAGGAAATGATTGTCAAGGAAAGTAAGCGCCCAGCGGATGACCGCATGAACTTTGTCAGTATAGTCACGCCGAATTTTGCTCATTTTGAACCAGCAATGATGGCGCTGGAACATGGATTCCATGTCGTGCTTGAAAAGCCGATGACGCTGACAACAGAACAGGCCGTATTGCTCCAACAAAAGGTAGCTGAAACAGGATTGATACTCTGTGTTACATACACCTACTCGGCCTATCCGATGGTAAAACAAGCTCGTCATCTTGTCAAAGGGGGCCAATTAGGTTCGATTAGAAAGATTATGGTAGAATATCCGCAGGGTTGGCTCAGTAAGATGATCGAAAATGGTCTTTCTTTGGCCTTTTGGCGAACAGATCCCGAAAAGAGTGGGAAAAGTGGTTGTATGGGCGATATTGGAACACATGCTGCCCATCTAGCAGAATATATTTCAGGTTTAAAAATCACTAAAATGTGCGCCGATCTTCAAACATTTGTGACCGGAAGAAAACTTGAAGATGACGGCAATATATTACTTGGATTCGAAAATGGAGCCACAGGCGTACTATCGGCATCTCAAGTTGCCGCAGGAGAAGAAAACGCATTAAAAATTAGAGTATATGGTGAACTTGGGGGATTGGAATGGAACCAGCAGGATGCAAATACACTCATCTTTAAACAGCTCGATGCGCCGACCCAGCTATTTCGTGCAGGTCAACAGTACCTTTCACCAATCGCCAAACATAACATCCGTCTACCAGCCGGTCACCCCGAAGGATATATAGAAGCATTTGCCAATATTTATAGAAATTTTGCAGCCACGCTATTGGCATCTATGCAAGGTATAGAGCCGCGAGAAGAAGATACAGATTTTCCTACCGTAGCTGATGGTCTGCGTGGCATGAAGTTCCTAGAAACTGTGATTGCCTCGGGAAAATCAACACAAAAATGGACCGATTTTATTCGTTAGATATATACTTACCATAAGTGGCCAATGTCATTTGCTACCTGAACAAACGACATTGGCTGCACACTTTAATTTTTCTGTATTGACTGAGACATCTGGTTCAAATATCCCTCATAGTTTGAATAAGGTTCCTTGATCCTACCATTTGGTTTCAGATAAAGAAATCCTTCCTGATTATCCAAAATGACATTAAAATGGTTCAGAATCTGATTTCCAAATAAACTTGGTCTGCCATTACGCTTGGCCGGATCAGCGGCATTCGTCACAATATCTTTAAATTCAACACCAGCTATTGAAGCATTCAAACGGATAATCTTCCGGTTACTGATCATGGTAAGTGGCTCTAGATCGTCCCAATTGTGTCCTATACTGGTAAAATCTTCACCTAACAACATCGTGCCATCACGACCTGTATCAAAAAGGAACCAAAAATCAAATTGCCGTTGATTATGTCTAAAAGCAGCTTTAAACTTTGGTCGATTTTGTTCGTAAAATATCGGAAGCTTTGTATACTCCTTTGCTTTGGTGGGGAGATCGCGATGAATTACCAATTCCATTTTGTCATAATCGATTTCAATAATGTGATTTCGAAAGAAACTGTTACCTATAATAAGATCTTCAAAGGACTTCATATTGCCGACCTCTGTCATTGATACATTTTTCCATACCATAGACCCAATACGCAATTGATTGCCTAGGCTTGTCCGCTCGCTATTGACCCCGTCGGTATTCGAAACTGTCGTAAACGATGAAAATGATAAATCCAGCTGCTTTGAGTTATTTCTATTAACAACACCTGTTCCTGCTCCTAAATCAAACTGTATCGCGACATTTTTCTTGTTAATTGTTCCATTCAGGAAAATCCTTGAGCCAATAAGACGAAAAGGTATTGGCATAGGAAACGGATCATTTTGATCCAATACAGGTAGATCAGGTGGTAGTTGAGCATTTATACGAATGTGACAAGAATCCGTACCATTCAATAGTACGATGAACTCATACATTGCTCCAGGTTTAGTCATAACAGTTAATTCCTCCTGATCTGTTTTAAAAACGACTGTGCTTTCTTTCGTTGGAATATTCACGAAATAGACATCAGGGTTTGCTTTAGGATCTAATTTCCAGTCGACATGGCAATAGGCGCCATCTTTAATACCGACTTTCTCAGATGAAGCTTTGATCAAAGGTATCCTATTTTGTGGAAAGACGTTCGTCATCGTAAAAAGAGAAAGAAAAATAACAAAGGTAGCCAAGGCCATATGGCTTTTCCTTTTTTGATAGCGTGTTTTCATAATTTTGTATTTTTTTCAAGATCAAAGAAAAAAAATACCAGACGAAGAGTACACTTTTGCATCCCGACAATGTCCCGACAGTTACCCGACAATTGTATAATAGTCGCTATAAAATACAAATATCGGGCAAAATCCGTGCATTTTCACCTTTATTTAATCCGATCGCATTTCGCAGTATAACGATTATATTCATAAGGATCCAACATAGCGGAATAAGCAATTTCACATTGCTTTTAATACCTAGCCAATCGTTGAGTATAAAAATAACAAGCATCAGTAACACCGCGATTAAGGTAGATAAGATTTGTATTGAGATTAACTGACGGACCTTATACGAATGCTGTTTTTTTAACAGCATGATTGCAATGGGCACCAGAACATTTAATGGAGGCAATATAGAAAAGGGTAAGGAAGAAAGGTTGATAATCTTGATCCATGTGAGATTTTCGGATTCAGCAGGCATATCATATGCGGAAAACTCCGATTCGTCCACATGCAATGCCTGTGCAAGTGCACGAAGGGTGTAGCCCTTGGGTGGCTGCCCCGCTTCAATCCGCTGAATTGTTCTTACTGAAATACTTGATTTTTGTGCTAGTTCCTCTTGGGTTAAATTGAGTTTCTCACGTAATAATTGTAATTTGTTCATAAACAATAGATCGATCTTACGACCAAATTTACAGAATTTGGCCGTAAAAATTCATCAAATCTAAAGTTTATGGTTTCTTGGGAAAGTTAGCATCCTCTTCGGTAACCGTCTGCTCGTCAAGCGTTAAAGGAGCTGGAGGTATTTCGGTTACATTACGCTCAATTTCCTGCGTTTCAACGTGCACAGCATATTGCGAGGGTTCAATAGGGATTCCCATTACAGTGGCATACTCCCTTGTGTAGATTGCACCAAAATATAAAATGGCTGCTGTGTAATAGACCCAGAGAAGGATCAGCACAAATGAACCTGCCGCTCCATACGTATCTTGGGTTGCAGAATGCTCCAGGTAGACTCCAATTAAATAACGTCCCAATACAAATAAAATTGAAGTAAATAAGGCGCCCGCACGTACTGTCCGCCAATGTATATTGACATCCGGAAGCGCTTTAAATATGACACTAAATAACAAGAATATAATTCCGAAGGACAATGCAAAGTTAATCCCATCCATTAACATCACCGTTATGTCCGGAAAATAATGCTGTAGCTGATCTGTCAATGCTAATATTACACCATTTACAATCAATGTAACAACTAACAAGAACCCCAAACCAATTACCAAAGATGAAGACAATAATCTATCCTGAATCAATTTTAGCCAGCCTTTTTTCGGCTTCGCCCTTACATGCCAAATCTTATTGATCGAATTCTGTATATCCCCAAAAACAGTCGTTGCTCCTAAAATCAATGTAATACTACTGACAAGCAATGCCAGGTTTGACTTTCCTGAAAGTTGCAAATTCTGAATAACCTCTTGAATCTGTCTTGCGGCACTGCTTCCCACCAATCCACGGAGTTCCAAGAATACTTTCCCTTCAATCGCATCCTCACCATAAAAAATTCCGGCTAAGGCAATCATTAAAACCAATATTGGACCAATAGAGAAAACAGTATAATAGGATAATGAAGCACTATACTTCATCGAATCCTCATTCAAAAATCCCAAGACCGTACTTTTTAAAATTCGCCAATAGGTTTTCACCTTACTTCTACTTTTAGTTCGTTCATCCATGTTCTTGTACTTTGTACTCAAGAACAAACCATTGAGAAGCGAAGAAAGTTTGTAATTAGTGTGTTTTAATGCGAGTAGTCCGCTATAGTTCCCTGGAGAACCAAGCGATTGTGGTCTACAACTTTCAGACTCAGCGTAATATCTGAAGCGATGGTTTTCAATAATAGAATCGGTGATATTTTAGCTTCATTTGGCCAATCTACCAAATGAACTGCAACATGGGATAGCTCAGCTGTTTTATTGTAAGCCACATTAAGTTTATCTATATCCTTTGACGTGGTCAGCAGACTAAACTCCTTATCTTGTTTTTGAAACCATTGATAAAATAATTTACTGGGGAGGAACCTGCGCATGTCGTTATCTCCACGAATCGCTAATCTTACTTCGGGAACTTTCGTTTCGTAGGGTGTTTTCTCTTCGATCGTTTCGAAATTTTCGTCAACCGCATAATTAATAATGGTATCTATTTGAATGACCTTGTTTTTCAAAATTTCAATATCGACGTAATTTCCATCCAAATGTGCCATAATAGAATCAGCGGCTATAGGAAGTTCGCTAACTAATTGCTTTAGCTGATTTTTAAGTTGACTATTAGGGATATTGATCCAAGCTTTACCTATGTATTTTGCGGAAACAAGTTCTCTAACAAGATATTCCTTCGGAAAGTTCCAATCTGTTGAGAAAAATTCGCCAGACACATCGAGATGGTTTCCTTTCAAATCAAGCTCAATAAAATTATCCGTTGAAATATCACTATAACGCAGTGATTTACCTGTCAATGTACTTGGACGGTTAATAAATTGTTCGATGGTAACCCGGTCTTCTTTTGATTGAATTAGCTGAAGCATTTCTTCTTTCTTTGTATCAAGATCAAAGCCTAGACTTAGCAGCAGATCATCCCCTTTCCAGATAAATGCGATTTTGCTCGGTTGATGATAGGCATAGCTCACATCAGGGACTAGATTACTTTCCACTGCACCAACCTGTATCACATCTTTTAGAAAGGTCAAAAATTGTTGCTTATCCTTTAGCTGAAAAAAAGCATAAAAGTTTTTGGGATGGGGCTCCAAAGCAAAAAGAAATACATTCGCTTTGATATCAATTCCGTTGTCTTTGAGTTTACTTAGTTTTTGGCCAAAATCTTGCCCCTCTTTCGGCGCTGACTGCCATTTATTAAAAAACTGATTCAAAAGAATATCATCTAATGATACGGTCAACAAAGCCTTACTTTTTTTATGGACCAATGATTTGTAGGATTCTTGCTGTCGTAGTATGTAACCGCCCCAGGCAACGATCGCCAAAAGTACGAGGACAGCTACCGTCCAAAGTATTATTTTTTTAATCATATCAATTGAATCAGTAATTTTGGTTGTTTATCTCCTAAAAGCTCCTCTGAAAGATCCCTCAAGCTGAAAAAGTTATATTTCGCAGTATTAGGCGCTCTAAGAAAAACCTAGATTCGAAATTTTGTTCTGAAACAGATTCTATTTAAAATAGACCGATGAATCTTAAAATAGAGCAATGAATCGAAGACCGAAACAATGTCTTCTCTTGAAATAGCGCAAAATACTAGTTTTCAACAATGCACTTGATACCTCCTATTTTAAATCAGTAATAGCAAAAGTATCAAATGCCTGGAGATCTTTTCATCCCTGAAATCAGGGAATTGGGGAATTTAATTAGGTTTCCCGAATTAATCCGTATTCAATAGCCGATTTTACTGCAGCAGTAACACTTTTGGTTTGAAATTTCTCCATTAGATTCTTGCGATGGCTTTCTACCGTATGTGAACTGATAAACAATGAATCTGCAATTTGGTTTGTTGTCATTCCTTGCGCTACGAAAGTAAGCACTTCTTTCTCACGACGTGTTAATTTTGGCACTTGCTTAAGCCCCATTTCCACTTTCTTATTCAAGATAGCCTGAGTTTTTTCACAAAGATATCTTCTTCCAACAAGAACAGCGGAAATGGCAGCAAGTATTTCATCACCATTCGCATTTTTCTGTAAATAGGCATTTGCCCCCTCATTTAAAATGCTGTTGATCACTGCAAATTCATTGTGGACACTAAACGCAATAATTTTTAAATCCTTATTACTATCCTTCAGGTCTTTAACCAAATCGATACCGTTAGCATCCGGTAGATTGATATCAAGTAGCAATACCAATGGCATATCAGTGGCAATACGATGGAACAGTTCAGTCGCGCTCGAATACATGCCCACTACTTCAAAATCCTCATGCGCATTTATTATGTTTTTCAATCCCTCAAGTAGCAAAGGGTGATCGTCTGTAATCGCTATTTTTATCATTTTCCAAAAATTTAAATCATGGGTAATTCCAATTCAATGGTTGTACCCGCTCCATTCTCCGACATAACCTTCATTTCCCCGTTTAGAAACGAAAGTCTTGATCGCACATTATGCATTCCTGCAGAATGCTGCAAATCGACACTTTCCATATCAAAACCCTTGCCATCATCTTCAATTGTAATGTGTAAACGTTTATTATGTGAAGAAAGCTGTATTAAAATGTTGGTCGCATTGGCATGCTTCAACGCGTTATTCACCAATTCTTGAATAATTCTATACAAAGAAATCTCCTGTTCCGTACTTAGGCTTGATTCAAATTGTAAAAATTCACATTCAACTTGACATGTAGATTGACTCATTCGGCTTGCATAGTCTCTTAAAGTTTCTTTCAAACCATATTTTACAATTAAATCGGGCATAAGATTATGCGCAAGACGGCGAAGTTCATCGACAGCCCCGTCTAGCAAATCAATGCTTCGATCGATTCCTGCTTTCATGGTGTCTTGCTCCAAAGCATTTTTATTGATGGCTGATAATCCCAATTTGGTATTTGACAGTAAACCTCCCAATCCATCATGAAGGTCGCGAGCAAGACGGGTACGCTCTTTCTCTTCCCCAGCCAACATCGCAGTCAGGTTTTTAATGGCATGTTGTTGATTATTCTTTTCTATCTCAAGCTCATGCAAATGTTCCTTTTGTTTCAATGCCTTTGAACGCTGCCAATAGGCGTAAAATAACAATACGATCACAATCAAACAACTGATAAATAACCAGATATAGATCGAATTCATCCGTGATTTGAAAGCAATCTGTTTTTTGGAAACATCAAGCTCCTGTAAGCGTTGTTCATTTTCCAGCCGGCTTAATTGCAGATCCTGCTCCTTCTTATCCCGTTCGAGCTGCAATACTTTAAGTTGCTGGGTTCGATTCAGTTCATTTAATTTCAAATTCTCCACCAGTTGATGCTGCCTATCATTCAAGGCTTTCATCAACTTGATTTGCTGTTCCTTTTTCTCCCCTTCCAATCGAAGCCGCATTAACTTTTGGTTTTGCAGTTCACGCTCATACTTCAGCTCCAGTTGCTTCGTCTTATCGAGTTTATCCGAATTAAATGCTTTTTCAAATACATCTATGTAGCTTTTTTGATAATTGAAAGCCTCTTCATATTTACCTTCTTCAACACTTACTTCAGCCAGTCTACTAAATAGGCTTAGCCCCACTTGATAATCGTAATGGGCCTCTCTTTGAAGATTGTACAGTGCCTGCTGCAGATATTTTTTCCCTTCCTCGCGATGCCCCACTTTGAAAGACTCATCAGCGAGGATACCATAAGCAGGTATTGTAATGGCATATTGCCCCGTTTCAGCAGCAATATCTAAAGCCTGTTTGGCGTAGGATATCGCTTTCTTACCGCCATTATCAGGATAAAACTCATGGTACAGATTCGCTAGATTAACTGAAACATACGCTAGATCAGTCGGATTAACCAGATGCTTCTCATTGTTATTGATCAAATTATAAGCCTCAAGATAGTGTTGTTCAGCTTTCCTCAATAGATCACGATCTGCATTATTTGATCTATACTCCTCTTCAAATAGATAACCAGCCTGCATGTAGGCGTCAAATAGGCTATTGACATTCTTCCCTTCTTTAGCCGTTTCTAACAAAAGAGAGGTATACTTTTCTTGAAAATCATAATTGCGTTGGTTTGCATATATTGCTGTCAGTTCCTTATAGACGGCTAGTTTTCGAGCGATATTTGCGTCAGTCTGTGAAGCTTTCTCTAAAAATGAAATTGCTTTATGAAATTGAGAAACGGCTTCATCCTCCTTATTCTGCCGTGTCATAACCCATCCATCACAATAATATACATAGCCTTTAATTCCATTATCGCGGACAATCGGTAGCACAGATTTAGCATGTTCTAAATAATACCGTGATTTTTCATATGCATGATCGTTAAAGCTGTTCATTGCTGCAATACAATTCAAATAAGCATAATATTGCTTGTCAGGATAATTTCTTGCCAACTGAATATTATCATTAAGCAGTTGACTGGCCAGTACTTTTTCATTATTAAAATATAAGGCCTGCGCATATTTTCCAGTCAATACAAACCGCTCCTTGCTTCCTAAAGCAAGACTGTAATATGATTTCTTTAACTCTTGCAGCTGTTCTTGGGCAAGAATATCACTACAAAGGCACAAAAAAACAAAAAATATTAGTACCGATCTCCAAAAATTTTGAATATGCCCCATAAAAAAATAATTGTTCTAGCTATGTGAATTGGCCAAACTTAGATAAATTTGCCCTTATACGCAATTCATTCACTCGAAAAAAACTTAACTTCTCGCTGTTATTGACCTAATTAACCGAACCTTACCAAACAAAAAATTGTACCTTTGTAACAATGAAGTACATCTATCTTTTTCTTGCCATAGCCGCTGAGATATTTGCAACCACTTTTCTAAAGAAGTCTGCAGGTTTTACCCTTATAAAACCTACCCTTATCTGTATTGTAGGTTATATTATTGCCTTCTATTTTTTAAGTATCACACTTAAATACCTCCCCGTCGGAATATCCTATGCAATTTGGTCTGGGGTTGGTATTGTAGCCATTACGCTGATTGGTATGTTCTTATTCAAACAGATCCCCGATACAGCAGCCATTATCGGCATGGTCTTGATTGTCGTTGGAGTCATTATTATTAATCTCTTTTCAAAAATGGGCGCACATTAGCTGATCAAAGATCTAAATTTGTACTTTTGTAACTTACATAAATAAAAGGATACGTGTCGTTAGAGAAACTAAAACTTAGCAAAAGATTGACTGCTACGATGACCGAACTCGGTTACTTAGCTCCAAAGGAAATTCAAAGTAGATGCATTTCCAGAATTCTTGGTGGACAGGATGTGATTGCCATCGCTCCGGAAGGTGCTGGCAAAACCACAACTTATGTCTTATCTACCTTGATGAAGTTGAAATTCACAACAGATGAAGCTCCGAAGTTTTTGATCTTGGCGCCTAATGAAGAACGTATCGACGAAATTGTTGAGAGATTCTACCAATTAAGCAAAAATAAAGGTCTTCGCATCATTGGATTACGGGCTTCAGGTAGCATGGAAGAAGAAATCGAAGAACTGGTTGATGGAAAAGATATTGTTGTAGCTACTCCAAATCGTGCAAGAGCGATCTATCTTAAATTGGCCTTGAATCTCAACCGTATTCAGACACTAATTATTGATGATGCTGAAGAGATTATCAAACAAGGAATGCAAAATACAGTAAGGGAATTAGCCGAAAGCTGTGGAAAGGTACAACATTTGGTTTTCAGTACTGTTGAACACCAAAAACTTTATGACATGATCGACAATTTCATGAATGAAAATTGTGCCTCAGTCGAAATAGATGAACTTGAAAATGACACTGTCGACACCCTGGATCTATTATTATATCATGTTCCCAATTTCACAACAAAGATCAATTTATTAAATCTTCTGTTGCAGGATAAAGAAGTATTTCAAAAAGTAATCGTCTTTGTAAACTCGAAACTTACTGCCCAAAAGTTGGCCAGCAGTTTGTTCAGTAGCAATAAAGAAGAAATTGCTATCCTCAATCCATTGTTCTACGATGATCTTGGCTACGAGACCATGGAAGATTTCAAGGAAAATAATCAATCTCGTGTCTTGATTATTGCACGGGAAAATACAAACGATGTGGACCTTTCCGCTATTCCATTCATTTTTCAATTTGAGTTACCGAATGAAAAGGAGGAATTCTTAAATCATCTTGTTAAAAATGACGATAATGAAGAATCAGTCGTGTTGACTTTCACAACAGATCTGGAATTACCAATGGTCAAAAAAATAGAACAGGCCGTCGGTAAAAGAATGGATGTTTTGGAATTGCCTGAGGACCTT
>NZ_DKSP01000029.1:0-15367 GCF_002472745.1 Sphingobacterium sp. UBA7253
CGTCTGGAAATCCTGAAAACAGCAGATCTTGAAAGGGGCAGCAGGATCTTGGGCTATCATCGCCTATTGTCGGAATATAGGGTTCTTGAATCGGGGTGGGAATCCAAGAAAAGCAACGCCCTGAAATTTCTATCACTATCAAGTGACCTGTCTTCCATTAAGGAGATAGATCCGGTCATGCCGCTCCCACATACTGGAAAATCTGATATTGAAATTGCGGACAAAATCCTAAATAAGAGCAGATGATAAATTAATTTTTTATGACATATACATTTTTTTTACAGGCATCTCCAGTGGGGGTGCCTGATTCATTTAAGGATACTTTCACTTTCCTACAGGGAAATGGGGTATACGAGGAAGGGGTAATGCACTTCCTGAAAGGGATGAAAGATACGATATGGACCCATTACGATACTTTTATTACGGATGCACAGGCGCTAGCGGCAATTTTTATGCTCATATTTTTTGCCATTAAGAGCTATGAAATGATGTCCGGCGATAAAAAAATGGAGATTATGCCCTTGCTCAGGCCATTTGGACTGGTCATGGTCATTATCTGGTGGGGAGCTTTCACAAGGGTGATCGCTTATCCTACGGATATTGTAGCTGCCAAAACGGAAAGCCTTTTTGATAGCGGACAGACCGAAGTCAATAGCCTTCGGCTCCAACGCGCAAAACTCATGTATGACATAGCCAATTCCCTGACCCAGATCCAGGCGGAAACCGAAGTCGCAAAAAACGAGGCGGATACATGGTACGGAAAGGCTTGGGATGCGGTCACCTCAACCGTGAAAGATGGATTTACTTCCGTATGGAACAATGTCGTGGAGCTAAGAAACAGGATGCAGATCAATTTGCAGCTATGGATGACCTATACACTGGAAACTTTGGCAGTCTGGGTACTTCGGATCTGTGTTTATATCATATTCATGATCCAGATACTCTATTCGACCATTCTGATCATTTTAGGCCCATTCTCCGTTGCGGTAAGTATTCTTCCCGCTTTCAGGGATTCCTTCGGAACCTGGATCGCACGGTTCGTGTCGGTCAATCTCTACTCTGGGATTGCCTATCTGGTGATGCATATAACCAGTCTTTTTCAGCAGTATGCTCTAGAAGCTGAGATCACCCGTTATCAGGAATTATTATCGACTTCTGGCGATAGGCTCGAAAAACTTGGCTGGCTTGCCGGAAATGGAATAATGTCATTTGGGATCGTCATCGTAACCTTCCTGATCGGTGGGCTGACAATGCTCACGGTGCCAAGTATAAGTACATGGATCGTATCCACTTCTGGAATCACTTCAGCCGCGGGTACAATGGGCCGTGGGGCATCCGGTATGGCAAGAACAGCTAGAAGGGTGATCGCAAAATTCTAAACTTAAATAAAGAACATGATTATCAAAAATATAGAATCAAAGATTCGTCTGGCAACCCTTATTGCCGTCGGGAGTTTAATAACGGCCTTTCTGTTGGTGTCCATAGTTTCTTTCTTTGCCTTTAAACAGGTGGAAAGTGCAAGAAAGTCAGTATATGTACTGGATATAAATAATGTGCCATTGGCCGCGCAGCAGACCAGTGTTGAAATGAACCGTTCAGCCGAGTACCGAACGCATATAAATTTATTCCATAGTCTTTTTTTTACTCTGACACCGGACGAGAAGTTTATAGAATACCAGATGAAGCGAGCGATGTATCTGATTGATGAATCAGGTGCTTTACAATACAATAACCTCCGTGAGAAAGGATTTTTTAATTCCATCTTGTCTTCCAGTGCGGTACTTACGATCCAGACGGATTCAATCCACCTTGAAGGAAACTATTTTCGCTTTTATGGTAAACAGACCATAGACCGACGGAGCTCAACCGTCGTTCGTAGTCTCATTACAGAAGGATATTTAAGGGACCTTAAAATCAGGACAGACAACAACGCGCATGCAGTTCTGATAACGAGATGGAAAACATTGGAAAATAAAGACCTCAGTTATGTTCAAAAAAATAACCTCTAATAAATCCGAAAGCAGTGTCTGGAAAGAGATCGGCAATGAATTTTCCAGGTATACTGTCCATCTTAGAAAATGTGTAAGGTCAAAATTGAGTACATATCCCAAACAGGTTTTCATGTTCATGGTGTTATGTATCCTGATTTCAATCTGCTGTTTTTTTATGCTGCCAAGGCAAAAGGAAGCAAAAATGGTGAAGAATCCGAAACTCTCTGCACCTATTGCGGATGGAATGGGAAATATATTTGGTTCAATCTCCGATCTAAAAGAAGTACTTGAACTTCAGGCTGTCCTAGAAGGGCTTTCAAAAAAAGATAACCTGGATAAACAGGATAGTATGATCCTTATCCAGATAAAGGATAGGCTTTTGTCGCTGGAAAACCATAATGCGAAGGATTCGATATCCAAAGATTGATCCAGCATTTTTTCCCTAAACCTGCTTAGTATTTCTCAATTCTAAATCAAATTATATTATGAAATTAGACCTAAAAAGGCCCAAATATATCATACCGATTATCGTCCTGCCTTTTATCTGTATTTTCTTTTACGTTTACCAATCCGCATTTTCAAAAGAGCGTGCTGTAAAAGATAATGGGCCCCAGCTAAAAGAACAGATTTCGGAAGTCTCCCCAGAGGTGAAAAATAAAGCTTTAACCGATAAGCTTAACGCTTACCGGGAAATGTACCGTCGAGGGGACGGCTATACCGCGGTGAATCAATTGCAGGAAGACAAAGTAGATGGATTCCGTTTTGATGAAATGTACAATGATAAAGAAAAACGCAAGTTAGATTCCATAAGGGATAAGCTTAAACAGGAATCACTAATTTCAGTTAATGCTCCAAGGGCTGTGCATGGAAATGAAGACCTGGACCGTGTCCTGAGTTCCCTTGTTCCTAAATCCAATCCAGAATCTAGAAAAGAACCAAAAAGGACAGAAGAAGATCCGATGCTTCTATTCCGCCGGCAGATGGAATTTGCCGATAGTCTGGCAAAGGCAAATGATCCGGAAGAAAGGGCAGCGAGAGAGGAGAGGCAGCGGATCGAAATGGCGAAAAAAGAAGAAGCGGATCTACCATTGCTTAATGTCAGAAAGGCCGACGATACCGAATCCGTTTTCAATACGGTTAGAGACAATCCGAACGATTCTTTTATTCAGGCCATAATTGACGAGAATATGACCGGATATGTGGATTCCAGGTTGCGGATCAGGCTCATGGATAATTTATTGGTGGGAAGCAATCTGATTCAAAAAGGCACCTATTTATACGCAAAGATTAGTGGATTTACCGGCCAGCGTGTCCTTTTGAGCATTACTTCAATTATGCAGGGAGGTAAGATCCTGCCCGTAAAACTTGATCTGTATGATAATGATGGTCTTCAGGGCCTTTATGTGCCCGCATCCGCTTTCAGGGAGTTCAGCAAAGAGCTTGGCGCAAATTCTTCTCAGGGAATTTCAATACAGGGGGGAGAAAACCAGAACCAGATCATTATGGGCGTGATCCAAAGGATGTTTCAGTCGACTACTACAGCAGTTTCCAGGTATATCCGGAAAAACAGGGCGAAAATCAAATATAATACGCTGGTCTATCTGATAGACCCACAAGCACTTCGTGAAAATCAAAAACAATACAAATAATCATTCATCATTTTCAATTATGAGAAATCTATTTCTGTTTTTATCGGCGATATTTTTGCTCGCCGCAACCCCGACAATGGCACAGTCAGGTGGAGACCATTTACTTAGCGACCTTAAATCTATCAGGATTTCCAAGGGAAACACAGTTCACATCCTTTCACCGGAACCGATCAAATATGTGGATATCTCTTCCAAAAGAGTAGTGGCAGATTTGCCTATAGATAATTTGCTCCGGCTTAAAATTGTTTCAGACAGCATGAATCTAGATGATTCGGGGACAGAACTCGGCAGCATTACAGTGGTCGGAGAAAATTTCATGACACAGTTCCGGGCCTTGAAAACTGGTCAGGATATTGAAGCACAGTCGCCGGTTCTTTATGAAATAAATCCTTTATCTACGGTTCCGCTGGAGCCTTCGGAAAATAACCTGAGCAGGAGCCAGATGAGGTCCTTATCCTATACTCTTTTAACCCAATCCGGTAACCGCCCAAAGAGGAAGGAAGAGAAGTTTGGAATAGGGATCTATCTGAACGGTATCAGAACGATCGGTGATTTCATTTTTCTGGATCTTTCATTTGTCAATAATACGAACCTTTCATTTAGGCCAGATCAGCTACGTTTTTTTGTGGAAGATAAAAGAATCACCAAGGCAACAAATGTCCAGTCGGTTGAGATAGAACCCATCTGGCAATTTCAGCCATTCGACCTCCTAAAGAAAAAGAACCGGAATATTTATGTTCTTAAAAAAGTAACATTTCCGGGCAATAAAATATTGCGGGTAAGTCTCACTGAAAAACAGTTGTCAGGCAGGGCAATTGACCTGAAAATCAAATACCAGGATATCCTGAATGCCGATTCTCTATAATCAATAAAAAAATGGAAGAAACAAAAGAACAACAGGGCCTTTATAGATTCTTCCAGTTCGCCATTTATCTTTCCATTTTTCTGGAGTTCTATCTCTTTCTTTATGTTGAGAAATCCCTTGAATATGGGATTCTAAACAAAACAAATTTACTTTTTGCAACCAAGCTGGCAAGGATGCCTTTTTATTCGGGACTGCTGGCCAGTAAGCTATTTACTGTTTTTTTGGTCATACTGGTTTCTATCGGTACCCTGAGTAAAAAGAAGAAAGATCTAAATCCCAAGAACCATATTGTTTATCCCCTCACGCTTGGATTCTTAATAATTGGGCTCGCTGTATGGCTGCACGGTCAAAAAGGGAAACCGGTTCTATACGGGCTGAATTATTATGATCTTGGTTATGTATTCAGCTCTTTTCTGGGGATTGTCCTGATCCATGTTGCATTAGACAACATTTCAAAGATTATCAGCTCTAGATTAGGGAAAGATAAATGGAATATCGAGGAAGAATCCTTTATGCAGCCCACCCAGGCGAAAATCACGCCATATTCTGTCAATATCCCTATGTTGTTTTATTATAAGGGAAAGGTTAATCAAGGCTATATTCCACTGGAAAACTTATTTAGGGGCTGTTTGGTCTGCGGAGTTCCGGGAAGCGGTAAAAGTTTTGGGGTCATTATGCCAATTCTGCGTCAAATGATAGCAAATTCATTTACCATGTGCATTTATGATCTAAAGTATCCTGATCTTGGGAAGATTGCTTACTATCATTACCTGCTGGCGAAACAGGATGGAAAAATGCCGGATTATGAATTCCATGTCATTAACCTAAATGATCCATCTAGAAGCCGCCGGGCAAATCCATTTAAACCGGAATATTTGCAGACCCTCGCAGATGCAAATGAAACTGCCGAAGCATTGGTAGAGGCCCTTAAAAAGGGTGATAAAAGTGGAGGAAGCGACCAGTTTTTTACCCAATCTGCCGTGAACTTCTTAACCGCCTGTATCTACTTCTTTTGTAAGTATGAAAATGGATGCTATTCAACCTTGCCACATGTTCTGGCATTTTTGAACATGTCCTACGAAGATGTTTTTGACACACTCTTTAGCAACGAAGAACTTAATTCGCTCTTGTCTCCTTTTATGACAGCTTATAAGGCGCGTGCTTTTGAGCAGCTGGAGGGACAGGTAGGAACGCTAAAAATCTTTATCAGCAGGCTAGCGACAAAAGAAACGTTCTGGGTTTTTGGAGGAGATGACTTTGAACTACAGGTCAGTAATCCCAAACATCCCGGAATACTGATCTTGGCTAATGATCCCGCTACCCAGAGCATCAATTCCGCATGTTTATCGGTTGTCGTGAACCGTGTTACAAAATTGGTGAATTCCAAAGGAAACCTTCCTGTTGGAATAGTCGTTGATGAAGCTCCAAGTTTATATTTATACCGTATAGAACAGGTCCTTAGTCAGGCTCGAAGTAATCTTGTGGCGACAGTCCTGGGTATCCAGAGCTTACAACAATTTCAGCAGCAGTATGGCAAAGAAACTTCCGCAACGATTACTTCGGTAGTGGGAAATGTTCTATCAGGAAGCGTGCAGAACAAAGATACGCTTGAGTGGTTGGAAAGGATCTTTGGAAAAGTAAAACAGCAGAGCGAAAGCCTTAGTATCGACAGGAATAAAACTTCTATATCCCTGTCAGAAAAACTCGAACCCCTTATCCCCGCCGGTAAAATCGCAGCACTGCCTGCTGGTCAGATGGTAGGACTTGTCGCTTCTGATGCCGTAGAGAAATTCACCGGAAAATTTAGGACCTCAGCCGTTAACTGCCGAATAAATATTGATGTTGGAGCGATAAAACAGGAAGAGCAGCATTATAGAGAATTACCCATATTCTATGATTTTGGAGAGAAAAAAGAACAGATACTGCTGGCAAATTTCAAAAAGATCAAAGAGGAAGTTAATTCAGTTGTTGAAGCAGTTACCGGATTTCGGTATACCGAGCCTACCGAAAAAGAATCCTTAGCGGATAAGTACAAAAATTCATCGGAATAATTTTCAGAACACTGATTTAATTTCATTATGTATAATATTCGTTGCCCTGTTTATTGTAGTCCAATAATCTGGGTATTTCTATTGCTTTTTATTTCCTTAAATACCGTTGGGCAATCCCTAGATTTTAGTCTCCCGCTTGAAAAAATGCGGGTTACGTCGCCTTACGGTTTTAGGGTACATCCGATAAAATTTAAACCTATTCATCATAACGGTGTAGATCTTGCCGCCAGAGATTCACCCATCTTTAATATAATTTCAGGAAAAGTGGTGAATGCCGCGGAAAGTCCTACGCTGGGTAAATTTCTGGTAATAGAATCAGGTGATGAAATCCAGGTTATATACGGACATCTATCTCGACTATTGGTCCAAAAAGGCGAATGTTTACCGCCCGGTCATCTACTTGGTGTAAGCGGTAGAACAGGTCTGGCGACCGGAGAGCATCTCCATCTCTCAGTCAAAATCCGGGGTCAATTTATTGACCCCATTCTTTTTCTTAAAAAACTCAATGAACTCAGCTTAAATCCTTTAAACGAGCAAAAAAATGAATAAATCTTTTGAAAGCCTTAATGAGAAACTTAGAATTCTGAAAGAAGGCGAAGAAATTGGGCTAACGCCCGAAGAGGCAGTCATATACGGAATATCTTATGGTGACGAATTTCCTTTTGACGAGGAAAATAACGAGGAAGGGGAGGAGGATGAACAATAAGGTAAAATCGCTACACGAGCAGGTTGCCGCGGCCCTCATAGAAAAATTGGAAAAAGGAACAGCTCCTTGGCAGAAACCTTGGAATTCCGTCTCAACCGATTTCAGTCTTCCTTATAACGCAATTACCGGAAATAGATATAAAGGAATCAATATCTTTTCATTGCTGAATTCAGGCAGGGAAGACCCCCGATGGCTGACTTTCAAGCAAGCGGATTCCAAAGGCTGGCAAATAAATAAGGGTGAAAAGGGTACGCTTGTTCAATTTGTCAAAACCCATGATCTTATCCCGAAATTAGATGAAAACGGGAAAAAAGTCCTTGATGAAAATGGCAAAAGCATAAAAGTACGGACGCCTTTGGAACGTGCCATTGTCACAGCGGCTTGGGTCTTTAACGCTGAGCAGGTCAGTGGAATTCCTAAATTAGAATTAAAACCCCAATTGAAATCTGATTGGGACCCAATAGTCCGTGCGGAAGATCTGGTTCTCCTTTCCGGTGCGGTGGTCAATCACAGAAAAGGAGATGAGGCGTATTATAGCCTCCGTTCTGACAGTATAACGATGCCGTTAAAAGAACAGTTTGCCACTCCAGACCGCTATTATGCTTCCCTTCTTCATGAGCTTGGGCATTGGACTGGCCATCAGGATAGGCTCAACAGGTCCCTGTTTAATAGGTTTGGAAGTGAAGGGTATGCACGGGAAGAATTAAGGGCTGAGATTGCCTCTATGCTGATCGGTGATGAGTTTAAGATCGGTCATGATCCTGGCCAGCATGCTGCTTATGTAAAAGGGTGGATCGAAATGTTAAAAAATAATCCTTATGAAATCCATGCGGCGGCAACGGACGCGGAAAGGATATTTTCTTATCTGCTGGATTTTGAGCGTAAACGTGAACTTAACCAGCAAACCACTAATAAAAGCTCGCAAAAAAATGAATCCAAACTCTTTATTGGCGATATCATTACGTACAAGGATTCGGTTTATAAAGTAACCAGTCAACTGAAAAGAGGAAGGCTTCAGATGGAAGTAGAGGACTCCGGAAAGAAATTTGTACTCTCAAAAAACGACAGACTCTACCAATCGTTGCTAGATGTCAAAAACGGCAATGATATAAAAACTCCAGCAATTTCTAATAGTAACGAAGAAGTCCAAAAGGCTTCTTATGGTTTAAAACGTTAATCCTATAACTCGATAATAATATGAATCAATTTAAAGACAACGAACTTCCCCTTGGTGAACTTGAAAAATTGGGCCTCTACATTCAGGGACGGATACTTCTCTCCAGGGACAACATCAATGCACTTCTTACAGGTAGAAGAACTGAAATGACAAATTTTAAAGACCTTAAATTTGATGGGCTTTCTATTCCCGAACTCGATGCGAAACTATCTTTAAAGAAAAATGACGACGGAAGTGTGAGCCTGAATGTGCATCCAATATATAAGGTGGCTAAAGCACATGAGCTTCTGGATGAAAATGAAAGCCAGAAACTTCAAAATGGTGAGATTGACAATATTGCCAAAGAGCAAGAAGTACAAAAGGGTAAGGTCAGGAAAATAATCATCGAATATGATGAACAGACCAAAGAATTTATTTCCTATGATCCTGAAAAAGTAAATGTTCCATTAGCTGTAAACTCAGAGACGCTTACCGAAGAGCAAAAGAAAAAATTTAAAAATGGTCAGATTGTGAAATTATCCGATGGTACCAGGTTTCAGCATACGGCGCTTAACCCCCAGGGATTAAAATCGGATAATAAAAGACTAGCACTTTCGGTCCTGTTTGATGCAGGCATCTCTTACCTTGTATATAGAGGGATTCAGGCCCTGAAAAACCGTGCTGCCAAATTCCAATCCGAAGGTTATACTAATGGGTATAATCAGGCCATTGCAGATATGAAACAAAAAGGAAATGTAGTCGATTCTAATGTCACCATCCAGCAATTAATAAATAAACATATCCCAAATCAAGAATCTAGAGGATATGGACGCTCATCGTCCCGTTAATGAATGTAGATAAGTTGGATCAGGATGTGATCCGATTCTTTGAACCCTTTTTTGAAAGATCTCCTGCCGGTTTTGAGTTCAGCTATAGATATCTTTCAGATCAGCAAAAGGAAGTTTGGACTAACAACGTGTGTGTTAAAGAGGTAGCTAGTGGTATATGGAAAGCTTATAATCATTTTCCATCTTCGGTAACTGATTTATTTATAGCTCCAGCTTGTCTAGATATTTTATGTTTTACACATTTTTTTCCACAATATGTTGATAACTCGTTGTCTGTTGCCTTTGCTTCGATGGGTTATCTCCCATGCAAAGTAAATTTTAGGGAACTCATTTGTGAGTTCCCTAATGCGAAAATCCATCTGATAGCTGAAAATAGCTTGATTGGGAAAATCTTTGACTGCAAGATTGCTCTTTGGAACCGTAGTATTGACTCAAAATTTTGGATCAATGGTGATTTAATAGAAATAGAATTTGGCTCGCAAAGTCTTGTATTACCGATTGAGAGGTTTTCCCTAAACTACTTTGAGGTGATTTCTGGTAAACGGTTCGCCATCCGAACTCATAAACCGGTTAAGGGATTCTTGAATTTCCCTCATTTATTTACTGCTTTATAGTCTTCAGTGCCAATAAGGCTGATTGTTATCCGTCTAGAACTTGTGGATTTAACCACATTTAGAATTATATTTTATGAATATTGAACTTAAAAATATAAAACACTCTCCTTCATTAAGCGAAGAGACAGAGGCGTTCACAGCTTCTTTATATATAAATGGTAAACATGTTGGTTATGCCAAAAATGCAGGACATGGTGGTTCAACTGACTATTATCATAAAGATGCTAAAGGAAAAGAACTTATAAAGCAGGCCGAAGACCACGCAAAATCTTTTAAAAAACCAGATGATCCTTTTATTAATATGGCTTTAGAAGAGAAATTAAATGATCTACTTTATGATCATTTACAGAAAAAGGAACTCGAAAAATTCAATAAGAAACTTGCTAAAATAACCGACAATGGAATTGCCTATGGTATTCCAAATGATTCGTATTCTTATTTTACTTTCAATCACTCGATGGAAAAATTCCTAAATAATATTAAAGGGATCGAACATATCAAGAATTTGATAAGGGATAAAATTATTCCAAAGCTAGGGTCCGATAAAATTATTTTAAATACAAATATTCCTGAAACACTCCTTTTGGAATCTGGTCTCAAAAAAGGCCAGTATGCCCAACCTAAAAGCAATATTGTAACTCAAGCCAATTTGGATTCACAGAATGAGCAAATTAAAAGAAGGAGGTAGTATGTTAAAATAGGGAGAACCCTAACCTGTTTTCTAATCAGAAAATCCGCTTTTTTATTCTGTAGTCCCACCTATGTTCGAATTAGGTGTAGAATTTGATACCATTCAGAAATTCAATGATCAATTAATTCATAACATTTTGATCGTCTGGATATTGTGCTGAGAGATTAGGAAATCGTCTTAGAATCGAATTGCATCTATACCTGAAATATCCGATTAATTGTCTATTCTAAGCCATACGTTTCGGCCTGATAAGCTATTTTTCTCGAAGCTATAATCATTAGATGATAACCTTGCTCGGAAGAAGAAAATTATCTCAGTTCTAATATGGTTTTTATCAAAATTTTGGTAATCAAAGCGGTCTAGAACTTTAACTTTTATAGATTATAATTTCAATAAAATTTAAAACGTTTTACTTAATTTTAGATCAATTTAAACCGAAATATTAAGTAACTTAAAAAATTGCATCAATTCATAGTATGAATCTTAGACAAATTTTAAATAATTCTAAAATTGGATTGTTAGAAAAAATCAATTTTATAAAAACTCAAATAGATCCAGGTAGCTATAATAAGATATTTGAGAGTAATAGAATTTTAAGACATTCATTAAATAGGAATTTATTTCCCAAAAATCTTGAAAACATTAAAGTTAACGATCCATTGTATTTTACAAATGATTTTGTCTCTGAATTTCAGTGGGTTGCTAACAAGATATTATTAAATGTTTCGGATATTAATCAATTTGTTGTTTTAAAAGAAGAGTTTGAGATTTCAATTTTAAAAGGTGATTTTCCTACTGCTAAATCCCTTATTTCACAAATTGTTTCGAATTATGGATTTAGTATATGGTCAATTGAATCAGAACTGCATATCTCCGAGGAAGAAATTGGTTCAAGTGAAAACTGGTTAAAATTGTCCAATTATTTAAATATTATAGGGAATAATTTTTATGAATTCTGTATAAATGCGAGTAGTAAAAAAATTGAAAACTCTGTATCTTTTGAAAGTTATGTCAATCAAATACAGAATGATATAAATACTATAAATGCAAATGAGCTAATAAAAGATTTTTTTGTATTCAGCAATTTCGTATTTGCTAATTATAATTATTATTATTCTGATTTACGAAGCGCTATTTATATCTGTAACTTATTTTCTATAATAGATCAATATAATAATATTATAAATGTTATTACTGTAAACCTAAACAATAAAAATTGTGAATATAGAGCCTTATTTAAATCATTTGTTTCCAAATTAATTAAAGCGGGGAATTCAGATATAAGAGTTATCAATATTTATAATCATCTGTGGGATGAAAAATATATTGAAAATAAGAATTGGACTCTAATAAATGAGATATTAGAAATCTATTACAAAGGAGATTTTAAATCATCCCTGAAACTTAGTAAAATATTTATAATAGAATATCCTTTGGAATTCGAGGTCTATGAGATTTATATAAAGTCAATAATAAATTTAAAACAAGAATTTGAGCCTTTAGGACTAAGATCTATTGATTTAGTGTTAATGGAATTATATCAATATTTATTATTTAAAAAAAACAATGAAAAATGTGGTAGAAAATTAATTAAATATGCCCTCAAGTATTCGAATGGCAATCTAGGAATGCAAATAATGGATTTTCTTTCTAATATAGATAACAACAAAAATCAATCAATTAGATATTCTTTTTATTCTAATTCTTATAAAGTTGCTTTAGAAGGATTTAACTCTGCTATAGGTGATTTATTCGGGAATAATAACTATTTTGAATATAAAAAAATTTTGTATGGGCTTAAGGATGTGGAATATTCGAAGTTTGTTTCAACAGATAATTTACTGAAACTTGTTGCAGAAGTTGCTTATTATTACTATAGCAATAATTATTCTAGTGTAATAAGTCTTGTAACAGAAAATTTTTCAGTTATAATCTCCAGTAATTACTACAAAGAGCGTTTTTTGTTTTTTTTATTCGATTCTTATATAAAAGATAACAAAATTGAAGAAGCTCTCGATCTATTTGGATATATGATGTTTGATGAAGACACCTTTTACATCAAGACAAATTTCCAAGAACTATTTGAGCTAGCAATAGAGAATGATGATAAATTTAAATTCATTAGTAGTATAAATACTTTGATTCTATCATCTTTGTATTATTTTGAATATAATTTATATGAATTTCTAGATGAGTTTTTATGCTCAAGAAATTATGATTTAGAAGATGTATTACATCTCGAAAATTTAGATCCAAGTATTAATGTATATTTATTAAATAAGATATGCACGATAGATACCATCAAGTATTACTTTAATCGAATTAATGATACCGAGGAATTTAGATTGAAAGTTTTGTTTCGTCTAATAACTATAGATAAAAAGAATAAGAAAATTTATAGTGATGAAATCGATGAGATAAATAAAAAGATTTCTGTAAGAAATGTGATTAAAGAAGTTAATAATGGAAGATTATTCGTAGATATAGATAGACTCAAAGAACAATTAGTTGAGAAATATAATGATGATTTTAACCGTCTTTTAAGAATAGCCACAGAAAAGAAAAGCAATAAGTTGGTAAGTTTCAATGCTTCAAAAGCCAGAAACTGGGAAACGTCATTGAAAGAGCAGGTGCAAGATGATTTTAATAATTATAATGATGCTGATTTTGTGGCTTTTAAAAATATATATTATGAAGTTCGCGAGCAATTTTTATTTAGCAAAGAATATGGATTAGACAGTAGTTTGAGTACAAAAATTCGACATGGCGCATTGGAAAACCAAATTAGAAGTGTATTTGAGAAATTAAATTTGGTAACAACAAAGCTATCTGGCGAGTATATTGACTCTGAATACTGGAATTCACAAAAAGTTGAACCAGATTGCTTGGAAACTATACAGATTCAAATAAAAGTTTTTAGCAAACAAATAGATGATCTCACTGGGAATTTAAAAAACCATGCGATACAAATTACTCATGAAAGATTGAATAATCCAATTGCTGTATTTAACTATTCTACAAATGATGAGATCCTTTACAATTTTTATAAACAACATATCGATTATTTAAAAAATACAGACGATATTGTTGAAATTTTATTAAATGATTTAGCATACTATACGAATTTGAAATTGTGTATTGGTATTTACGAATATTTAGAAAATGAGGTCTATCAACTAATTAGTGATCTGGTCGAGAACTTTAGAAATAGCCTTCCTAAATCATTGCCTAGAAATATCATGCTTTATGAAAATTTAAATACGTCTTTGACAAATTTGCAATTGTGTCTTGAAGATGTTTCTGAGTGGTTTATATTAGAAACATCTTCAACCTCCAAATTATTAATGCTTGAAGATATAATAAATGCCAGTGTTGAAATTACAAAGCAATTAAATATAAGTATTACTGTTGATTATGAGGTGGATATGAAGTTTAAGAGCGTTTCTGGTTATAGTAGTTTGATCTATGTGTTTAATATTCTATTTACCAACGCAATTATTCACTCTCAATCCGATAATAAGATAAAGTTAACAGTTAAGAGTGAATTGATTGATGGTCAATATATTAAAATTGATGTTATTAATACTCACAATATTAAAGATCTTCAAAAAACAAAAGATAATTTGAAAATTATAAAGGATAATTGGAATGATTTAAAGAAAATAGAACGCTCTAATATTGAGGGGGAGAGTGGGTTCCATAAAATTAAACGAATAATGATATATGAAGCAAAATGCATAACAGAAAAGTTCGATTATGAAGTAAATAGTGAAAATATCACAATCTCACTTTTTTTAGTTTATAAAAAACCAGATAATCATGAAAATATTAATTATTGAAGATGATAGAATTAAGATCGATAAGTTAACATCCTTATTGTATAAATGCGATTTTGACTTAAGAGAGTCATTTCAATCAGGATTGGAAGCATTAAGATCGAACAACTATGATGTGTTAATTTTAGATATGACCATACCGCTTTGGGAGAAAGAGAATAATGATATTAATCAAAATTATGAACAATTTGGTGGAGAGAAGATATTACGCGAAATGAAGAGAAAAGCTATTATTGTTCCAGTAATCTTGTTTACTATGTTTGACAAATTTCCTATAGGTAATGATGTATTGACTTTCGAACAGATTTCTGCAAAATATAAACAGAATTTTGATTTTTATGTTGACGGGGTATATTATGATTCAAGAAACGATGATTGGAAGAGTAATTTGTTAACTCTAATAGAAAGTATAAAATAAATGAATCCTAATATTTCGATTTTGATCGTAGATGATGATATGAATAAAATTCAAAATATTATCACTACAATAAAAGCCCAGATTAAAGATGTGCCATTAAGAATAAATCAAGCCATTAGCATATCGGAAGCCAAACAATATTTAAAAAAAGATAAATATCACTTATTAATTTCAGATCTACAGATGCCGTTACATGAAGGGGGAGAATTAATACCAAAAGCCGGGGAAATCTTAGTTAGGGAAATTTATAAAGTAAAAAATAGACTCAATGTACCCTTATATATTATTGGTTTAACCCAACATCGTCAATTTATCTCAAATTTTAATAATCTTTGGAAGGTACTTTTTTATAACATGTCTGAAGAAAGTTGGAAGATATATTTACGAGATCTAATTTTTCATATTTATTTAATTAAGTCAAATTTATCACAATTTATTATTGAAACAATTTTCGTTGAAGGTGTAAATGATTTTAAATTATTACAAAAAACAACCGAATTATATTATGAAGAGTTATTGACTGGATATAATGTTGAAGTTGA
>NZ_DKSP01000100.1:0-3208 GCF_002472745.1 Sphingobacterium sp. UBA7253
TCCAATGCTTTTTCTGCAGTTTCTGCATTGATACGGTCTACCCAGGTTTTGCCTAGCTTTGTATAAAGCTCTTTAGCTTTAGCATTGGAGAGTACTGGGGCAGTCACTGAAGCAATTGCTGCATTGGCCGCGGCTTTATCTGAATAAACGACTGCTTCCGCATCTTTTGTTGCAGCATCTTCTGAGGTTTTCATGGCCTCTTCATTAGCGTCAGCTGCTTTTTCCTCCGCATTTTCCATGTGCTCGGTTGCTTTTTCTTGTGGTGTTTGATTGTTACATGAAACTAGAATTGCTGCAGTCGCTAATGAAGCGAATAATGTTTTGTTTGAAATCATAATATTATTTATTTAGTGACAATGTTTAAATGACAAGATTTACTGATGAATAGTTTTACTAACTAAAGATTAACATCCTATCTTTGCGTAAATATTACGGAAAATGTGGTTTATACGTGTTTTGTTGTAATTAGTTCATTATGAGTTTTGTGGCGTTTTGCTTCAGGACTTCTTAATCTATTAGCCAATAATATAAAACCGTATAAAAATTTCGCCGATCGCTTAAATTCTTTCGAATTCTTTATATGACGTTATTTATACTTTAATTGAGTAATATCCAAGATAATCCAAACAAAGTCGTAAAAAGTATTGTTAATTAAATACAGACTGCTTGTCCGGTCATGAAGAAAGTTTTAAAAGCTAGGCACCTTTCCAACCTAGCTTTTTTATTTTTCACCGAATAGCCAATTAATAGGCTTCAATACCAGCCATCCAGATTACTCAGATTCTGAATAATTATTGGACAATCGTTTGATCCGCTTTTAGTAGTTATTTTTTTCTATATTAGCCTTAGATATGACATGTTTGAAGAGGGGTGCTAGATTTTATTATGCGTGGCAAATTATCTCTTTCGAGAATTTCCTGTTATTAGTAAATTAAAAGATTAAAAACTAGCAAAATATGCGTCAACTGGAGTGCCACGAAGAAGAAATCCAACTATGCGGTAAAATCCAATATTTCGGTTTCCTTTGTATTTTTGATGAGAGTGGGTGTATTGCCGCAAGTGAAAACCTATCTGCATTGCTCGATATTCCTATGAGGGGAATCTTAGGGAGATCGATCGAGCAGCTATTGCCTTTGATATCGTCCGAACCGGAGTTGAATCTCAAAGAAATAGAAAAACAGATCACAGGGGAGATATTTACACGTTTTGTAGAACGTATCCGTATCAAAAATGTAGATTATTATCTAAGCATTTACCGGTATGATGAGAAAACATATCTTGAAATTGAGATTTGTAGTGAGAATCAATTAAAAGCGACTCGTTTATTCTATTATGCGAAATACCTTGAAGAGCGTCATGGTAATGCTTGGCAATCATTGACTGTACTGATCCGCCAGATTATTGGTTTTGATCGTGTCATGGTATACCGTTTCGAAGAGGACAATAGCGGACAGGTAATTGCAGAGTCCATTGCAGACGGGATGACCTCATTGATGGGGTACCGTTATCCAGAATTTGATATTCCGGCACAAGCACGCGCGCTATATGTTAAATTCCCTGCACGCCATGTAGCAGATATTGAGGCACCAACTATTGCTATACAGGGCCTGGAGGCAAGTGAAGTAGACCTGACTCGTTGTAGCCTCAGAGCGTTGTCTCCCGTGCATTTACAGTATCTTAAGAATGCGGGTGCACGTGCCAGTGCCAGTTTTTCTATCGTTATCGAGGGAAGACTCTGGGGACTTGTGGCCTGCCAGAATAGTCTACCTTTGAATGTGGACCTTGCCCAACGTCACTTATGCGCCTTCTTAACGCAGTACGCTATAAATTATTACCTTTCAGAATATCAAAGGGAAAGTCTTGTCGCCCAGACTATTATGGGGGTTATGGAACGTGACCTGAAGTCTGAATTATTGGTGAACAATGATATCGGAATGGTGCTTGAACGCTTCGCTCCGCAAATTTTGGAAATAGTTGAGGCAGACGGATTGGTAATCAAACATGACCGTGGTTCCAAAACTTGGGGTGAAGTACCGACAGAATTAGAGCAACGACAGATTGATCTGTATATAGAAAAACAGGGCGAGAGTGACTTATTTTTCACATCAAATTTTGTTCCTGATAGGGCCCACTCAGCACAATCGCTCATATTTCCTGGTATTTTACGGATAAATATTCTTCCCAGCAATAAATGGTACATCTATTTATTCCGGAAAGAGCACGTATATGAAGATGTGTGGGCAGGGAGACCGGAAAAAATATATCATTACGATCCCGAAAGGGAAATAGAGTTTCCGTCACCCAGGACATCATTTGAAGCCTGGCGTGAAACGATGAAAGGCAAGTCTATTAAATGGAAAAAAACGGAGCTTTCCTTCATTGAAAAAGTTGCACAAATAACCCAACAGGCTATTGCGCAACGGGGCGGGGAGATTGCTCAGCTCAATAAGGAGCTCGTAAGATCAAACAATGCCTTAGATACGTTTGGCTATACATTGACTCATGATCTTAAAAACCCTCTTTCTTCCATAAAGCTTGCTGCACAGATGATGTTGATGAAAGATGATCTTCCGAAAGAGATGTTGCGAAAAATGGCAACGAATATCATCGATGCGACTGGACTGATAACAGAAATGATGGATAAGGTTTATCAACTCACACAGTCTAATTATGTAGCATTCAAAACAGAACTGATCGATCCTCGAAACAAAATTCTTAATATTCTCGAAAGTTGCAAGCAGCAGTTTGACAGTACAAGTTTGGAATTTGTCTTAGGGGAGACCTGGCCCATTCTCGGGGAAAGAACACTGTTATATCAGCTGTTTTTAAATCTGATCGGCAACGCGGTAAAATATAGCAGTAAAAAAGATCAACCAAGGGTGGAAGTTTATAGTGAAAAACACGGCCATTCAGTTTACTATTATATTAAAGACAATGGCATTGGAATGGATATTCAGGATGACAGTAATATATTTGACATTTTTAAACGGCTGTCAAATTCGCAGGGCTTTGAAGGATCGGGGATTGGACTTTCCATCGTCAAACGTATAGCGGATCGTCTTGATGCCAAGGTTACTGTAGAAAGCAATCTCAGCGTGGGTACAACGTTCTGTGTTAAATTTAGAGGTTGATAGATAATGATGTAATTTACAAATCCATTATGGTATCTAAACCACGTTTTAATCCTTTAAATTTACATTTAATTTTC
>NZ_DKSP01000099.1:0-816 GCF_002472745.1 Sphingobacterium sp. UBA7253
CCGCTTCAAATCTTTCTGCAATTGATATCGCTTATGTATTAACATACATCAATACCAAGATCAATAAAGGAAAGAATCTATATCCTCTGGAAGAAGTGGAGAAAAATTTAAAAAATTGTAAATAGAAAAAAGCGTTGGTTTTATAAGCCAACGCTTTTTTTTCTATGCAACCGATCCACCTCCTCTAAGAAAGATCTTCGGGCCAATCTGCAAGCGACAATCAAGCTACAACCCTGGCACTCTTGGCACTACTTCCCCTCCGCCCATCAAAAAAAATAAAAAGTTGAAAACAATTTCACCTTTTTTTCCTTATTGTATTATTGGTTCAAATCGTTTTATATTTATTGATTTATAACAATATTCTGACATTTTGGATCCAAATTAATCGTTAATTTTGCAACCGAATGAACGTTCGATTGATGAATTCCAATGAAAAAATTGCGGCAGTACTTGCCAGCACACTAAAACTTATACAAACAAACGGCTTCCATGGAACGCCGATGAGCAAAATCGCACAAGATTCTGATGTAGCAATAGGAACTATCTACCATTATTTTCCATCAAAAGATGACCTAATCTTTGCACTGTTCAAGCATTGTAGAACATTACTGAATGATTACATTTTTGATGGTATAAAAGATGATTTCGATTATAAAGATTCCTTTATTCATATCTGGCGCAACTTTGTCAAGTTCTATTTAGAAAATGGGCATATCTTCAGTTTTTTTGAACAGTTTTTTTCGTCTCCTTATTACGAGAAAAACAAAGCTGAGATACAAGAACCTGTAGGTGGACAAAATAAAGTTGTTGATTTTT
>NZ_DKSP01000099.1:977-18967 GCF_002472745.1 Sphingobacterium sp. UBA7253
AAATAAAGTTGTTGATTTTTTACAAGAAGGCATTGACCGAAAAATATTGAAACAGGTAGACGTCCATCTTTTGGTGGCCAGTTATATTGGTGTAGCCTTATCCACTGTTCACAGTATCAAATTTAAAGATCTCAAATTCTCTGAACAGAATGTAGAAGATTTAATTGGGATTATTTGGGATGGAGCTATTAATAGAGAAAAAAATAATTAATTACATATATGAAGTTTAATAGAATCGTTTATTCCTTGGCGGCCCTGTCGCTTTTGAGTAATACAGGATTTGCACAACAGCAATCTGAAAACTTGCCGGCAAATGCAACACTTCAGCAGCTGATTGATTACGCCTTACGTAATCAAATCTCTGTAAAACAAGCACAATTGGACGAGGCCATCGGTGAAAAAGATATTGACATCTCCCTTTCAGGTTGGTACCCTCAATTGGGTCTAAAAGGAAGTTACAATTATAATGTCATTGTTCCATTAGCAAATATTGGCGGAAATAATATCAAAATGGGGCAGAACAATGCGAGTGCCTTAACGCTTCAAGCAGACCAACAGATCCTTAATCCGGAGCTAATGCAGGCAAAAAAAGCCGCTGAGCTGGTACGTCTCGGTAATAAACAAAATACGGAGAACAAAAAAATAACAGCTGTTGTGGAAGTCAGTAAAGCCTATTATGACATCCTTACCTCGGAAGAGCAGATCAAGATTGTTCGCGAAAATATTGCTCGCCTTCAAAAACAATTGAAAGATGCGAAGTCACAATATGATGTGGGTTTAGTTGATAAAACCGACTATAAGAGAGCGCAAATTGCGTTGGCAAATTCGAATGCTGACGAGAAAAGAACGGTTGAGCTTCGTAAATATAAATACGAATACCTTAAACAATTGCTAGCTTTGGATAAAAGCAAAAATTTGACGCTTTCATTTGACAATAGCAGTATGGAATCAGAGATTCTACTTGATACAACTGCAGGAATAAGTGTCTCTAATCGAATTGAATTCCAACAATTGGAAACATCGAAAAAGATTCAACAGTTGAGCACACAGTATTATAAATGGACATATTTACCAAGCGTAAGTGCCTTTTATAATTACGCATTCAACTATAGAAATGATAAATTCAGTAAGCTTTATTCCGACAATTTCCCGGGTTCAGTAGCTGGCCTAAATGTTTCTTTTTCAATTTTCGACGGGTTTAAACGTAAAAAACAAATCAATAAATCCAGATTGCAGGAAGAAAGAATTGACTGGGATATCAAAAATTTAGAAAACAGCATTAACACAGAATATTCGTTGGCAAAGGCAACCTATAATGCAAATTTAAATGACTGGAAAACAGCTAAAGAAAATGTGGATCTCTCCAAAGAAGTATACGAGACAATCAAACTTCAATATGACGAAGGTATCAAAACTTACCTCGATTTAATGACAGCAGAGACTGATCTCAAAACAACACAGCTCAATTATTTGAACTCCCTTTATGCGCTATTGTCAAGTAAATTGGATGTTCAGAAAGCAGTTGGGGCAATCCACACAAATTAATCAATAAACGGAAACTAATACAAATCATGAATAAAAGACAATTATTATTCGCTTTCTTCCTTGGGACGGCATTAGTATGGACCTCTTGTGGAAATAAAGATGCAAAAAAGCAAGGTGCAGCACAGGCTCAGGCTGAAAAAGTTGTCCCTGTCAGCTTTGGTGTCGCATCGCATGAGACTGTTACAGGTACAATCAGCTATCCAGCAACAGTCAAACCGTTGAACGAAGCAGATCTATATGCGGAAGTAAGCGGCTATATCACAAAAATATATGTTTCTGACGGTGCAGTAGTTTCCGCAGGACAAGCTCTTTATGAAATTGATGGAACACGCTACAACGCAGCTGTCCAACAAGCTAAAGCAAGCTTACAGGTCGCACAGACTGATTTAGACCGACAAAAAAGAGATTTAGCACGTTACCAGACATTGGCCGATAAAGACGCGATTGCGAAGCAGGTTTTTGACAATGCAGTATCAAATGTAGCGGCTTCTCAGGCACAGGTAGAGTCGGCTCGTGCGGCATTGGTCACTGCAAATACAAACTTATCACGGTCGACGATCCGCGCTCCTTTCAGTGGTACTGTAGGGATATCACAGGTGCGTTTGGGAGCTTTAGTTAACCCAGGTACAACCCTATTGAATACCTTGTCTTCAACCAGTCCAATTGCTGTTGAGTTTCAGGTAAACGAAAAGGATATTGCCAAATTTACCCAATTGCAAAGCAGCCATTCCTCTTCGGACCTTTCTCTTTTATTGCCAAATGGAAGCACTTATGAAGGCAAAGTAAGGATCACAACCATTGACCGCGCAGTTGACCCTGCTACCGGAACAATCAAAGTGCGGGCTACTTTCCCGAACAATGCCAACGAATTGCGGGCTGGTATGAATATTACGATGAATGTATCAACAACCTCGGCTACAGAAGAAGTTGTTGTACCTTACAAAGCGGTCTTTGAACAGCTCGGGGTATTTAACCTTTATGCTGTGAATGATAGCAGCAAAGCTGAAATACGTCAAGTAAAATTAGGTATTAAAGCTGGTGATAAAATTGTGATTAAAGAAGGTGTCAAAGACGGAGAAAAGATTATCGTCGACGGTACCATGAATGTCCAAAATGGAGTTAAAGTAGTTGATGCTGCCGTCGCTGCCCAACAGGCTGCCAAAGGAGCACCTCAAGGAAAATAACACCATTAATTTTTTAAAGAGAATCTAAAAGATATAGAATGATTTCAGAAGTATTTATTAAGAGGCCAGTTACCGCAATCGTTATTTCGATATTGATTTCAATTATCGGGATCATTGCAGTATCCACGTTGCCAATTAGCCAGTATCCTTCTATTGCACCTCCAACAGTAACGGTTACGGCCAATTACACCGGAGCTGATGCACAGACGGTTGAACAAACCGTGACAACTCTTATCGAGAGTCAGATCAATGGTACACCTGGCATGATTTATATGTCGTCCAATAGTACGTCAAATGGTCAAGCAACAATTACGGTGACATTTGAAGTAGGTACGGATATCGATATTGCGACCTTAGACGTACAAAACCGTGTGGGAATCGCCGAACCAGCCCTTCCCGAAGCTGTGAGACGTCTGGGAATTACGACCCGTAAAGCCAATAACGATATCCTGATGTTGGTTGCCTTAACTTCACCAAAAGGAACGAGAGATGAAAATTTCTTGGCCAATTACAACAACTTATACGTTAAAGACGCGCTCTTACGTGTGAAAGGTGTCGGTGACGTAACCGCTTTTGGTCAGCCATTTTCAATGCGTGTATGGCTAGATGCAAATAAATTGGCTAATCTAAGCATGACTCCGGCCGATGTATCAACAGCGATTGCGGAACAAAACTCCCGCATACCTGGTGGTAGTGTGGGTGGACGTCCACAAGAGTCTTCGACAGTATTTGAATATCCAATCATTACCGATAGTGATCTTTCAAATCCGGAAGACTTTGAAAACATCGTTGTAAAAACCAACAAAGATGGATCTATCGTACTTTTAAAGGATGTTGCACGTGTTGAATTAGGTCAATTCAATTATGGTACATCATCTACCGTAAATGGTATGACCTCATCTGCGATGATGATTAACCAGACCCCGGGAGGAAATGCCGTAGAATCCGCAGAAGGTATTGTGACAGCATTGGAAAAATTAAAGAAATCTTTTCCAACTGACGTAGATTATACCATCAGTTACGAGACAGTTTCGGTAGTAAATGCCTCAATTTCTTCGGTTATCCATACCCTAGTTGAAGCATTGATCCTGGTAACAGTGGTGGTATTTTTCTTCCTTCAAAGCTGGAGGGCAACATTAATCCCCGTATTGGCAATTCCGGTATCCATCATCGGTACATTCATCTTCTTCCTGATGTTTGGCTTTTCGGTCAACAACCTGACCATGCTCGCCTTTGTATTGGCCATCGGTATTGTGGTGGATGATGCCATCGTTGTGGTGGAAGCTGTGCAGCACTATATCGACCATTATAAGCTGGATGCAAAAGAAGCGACACGTCGCGCTATGGGCGATATCACCGCTCCGGTTATTGCAATTGCATTAATTTTGGCTGCCGTATTCGTTCCTGTAGGTTTTATCCCTGGGATGGTCGGTAAATTGTATCAACAATTTGCCATCACGATCGCTGTATCCGTTATGTTGTCTGCATTTATTGCCCTTTCGTTAACTCCAGCATTATGTTCGATTTTATTAAAACCAACAGCAGTACATGAAGGTGCCAAAGGTTTAAATAAATTTTTCTACAAATTTAATGTCTGGTTTGAAAAGGTGACCATCAGATACTCCAATGGTGTAAAACAAGCAATCAAAAAAGCACCACTTGTACTGATCATTCTGTTGTGTATTTTTATCGGAACAGGCTGGATGTTTACAACCAAACCGACAGGATTTATCCCTTCCGAAGATGGTGGTGCATTTTTCGCAGGTATTACTTTGCCGGAAGGTTCTTCTTCTGCACGTACCAATGAAGTCCTTAAAGAGATTGAAGCCGATCTACACAAGACTTTCCCTGAAATCAAGTATGTTACCGCAATTTCTGGTATCAATATCCTAAACCGCGCGTTTAAATCCAATGGTGCAACAGTGTTCGTTTCTCTTAAACCTTGGGAAACCCGTACACGTACTGCAAACGATATCGCGGGAATGATTATGGGTAAATACATGGGTTATACCAAAGCACGGGTATTGGCGGTAACGCCACCGGCAATTCCGGGTCTAGGTACATCTGGTGGTTTCTCTATGCAGGTACAGGATTTACAAACTGTAAATATCAAAGATTTCGAAGCAACAGTAGGTAAATTCTTGATGGCTGCCAACCAACGTCCAGAAATTGGAATGGCCTACACGATGTTTAATACCAATTCTCCAAACTACAAATTGGAAGTTAATCGTGAACAGGCAAAACGTATGGGCGTGCCTATCTCAAGTATTTATTCGACAATATCATCCTATTTAGGAAGTAGCTATGTCAATGACTTTACAAAGTATGGTCGTAGTTACCGTGTTGTGACACAAGCTGATATTCCGTACCGTATGAATATTGAAGACATCAACAAATTGTATGTCAACAATGTTTCCGGTAACCCTGTACCGATGGGTACACTGGTCAAGTACGAATTAATGACAATGCCTTCAATCATCAACCACTACAATATCTTTAGAAGTATCGAGATCAATGGTAGTTCGGCTCCCGGTTTCTCATCTGGAGATGCATTGAAAGCTTTGCAAGAAGTGGCTGCACAAACATTACCAGAAGGTTTTGACTATCAGTTCTCCGGTCTATCTCTTCAAGAGATGCAATCCGGGTCAAAGACCATTCAAATTTTTGCGTTGTGTATCCTATTTGTGTTCTTACTATTGGCTGCCTTATACGAAAGTTGGTCTGTACCTTTCTCCATTTTGTTATCTGTACCACTAGGTGTATTTGGGGCTATATTAACCCTAACATTAATCCCTACATTGGATAATAACATCTATGCACAGATTGGTCTGGTCACCATCATTGGACTTGCTGCCAAGAATGCGATTCTAATCGTAGAGTTTGCTAAGGAACGGGTTGATATCGGGATGAACCTTTATGAAGCGACATTAGATGCTGTAAAATTACGTTTACGCCCAATTATCATGACGTCCTTTGCCTTCATCTTGGGGATTATTCCATTGATGCTATCTCATGGAGCTGGAGCAATTTCTCGCCAAACAATCGGTTGGACGGTATTTGGTGGTATGACTGCAGCCACACTCCTAGCGATCTTTATCGTTCCGGTACTATTCGTTGTGATTACACGTATGGCATACGGTAAGAAAAAATTGGCTGAATTAGAAGCTAATTTCGATGAAGAGAAAGCGAAAAATTTAAGTTCACACTAATTATACGCTGCCTCTGTGAAGAATCCACACGGAGCTAACAGCAAGAAGCCTTTCCTTGTAACAAGGGAAAGGCTTCTTTTTTGCTCGTCCAATTATATTTTTTTATTTTTACCGCTCACTATTAAATATATGTCACCTGAATCACAACGAAAATTTGAATTACTAAACCTTCTTGCCGAATCCTACGACGCACTATTATTTGATGTCGATGGTACCTTGGCAGATAATATGGACGCACATAAACAAGCCTATAAAGCTGCAGCCAAACAATACGGGGTCGAGTTGGACGTCAATTTGATTGATGAAACTGCCGGATGGCCCACTGTGGCTGTTGCAGAGGAAATCAGCAAACGCTATGAGGTAGATTTCGATTATCAAGAATTTTCCACACTAAAGTCTACTATTTTTCGAGACGAGTATGTTTTCAAGACTAAGCCTGTAGATTACGTGGTTGAACATCTAAAATATCAGAAAGGTAAAAAACACATCGCTGCCGTTTCAGGAGGAACCAGAACAACCTTATCCATGACATTAACCACCATTGGTGTATGGGATGATTTGGAAACACTGGTTTGTGCTGGAGATACAGCTGAGGGAAAACCTTCACCACAACCCTTTCTTTTGGCAGCTGCTCAATTGAATATTGCTCCGGAAAGATGCCTGGTCTACGAAGACGGGACCCCAGGAGTTGAAGGTGCGAAAGCCGCAGGAATGGGTTGGGTTCGCGTTGATGAAATTTAATCAGATATGCAGACTATAAAAAAAGCCGCAGTAAACTTCAAACTTACTGCGGCTTTTTTATAGCATTATGCTATTTAAAAACTAGTAATTATCTTCACTCCCCCGTTGCTATAGTTCAAATCGGATGATTTCAAATTTCCGATTGGAGCTTTATAATAAGGCTCTACAGAAATGGATAATTTTCCAACTTTCTGTTTCCGACCAACTGAAAAATTAATAAAGCCGTTCACACCTTTATCATCAACATTTTTGTCTTGAGATTTTTGTCTGTACTCCGTATTATTTGTTTCATAGATCGTTGCCCGTTCCTGATCCAATACACCAACATAGGATACACCGACTGAGGTATAGAAATTCTTGTTTATCGCGTATCTAACATCCAATGGGATATCAACTGTTAGGATTTTACCTGAAACCCGTTCATTACTCTTTGCATCTTTTGCATCTGCTGCCCGCATCGCAAAGGAATTATTCAAATTCGATTGAGAAATATAATTTGGCGCATCTGCATTAAGAGAATTTGATCCCACTGCAGGAGTAATGGGTGAATTACCCGAAACAGCTCCATAATGTTGAATGGAAGCTCCTGAACGAAGACTTACCTTACTCGAAATATTATAGGCTAGTGCGACCCCGCCCCCCAGCGTTATACTTTCTGACGTAGAGGCAGGTGATACAAAAGCGCCCATTTCCCATTTCTTATCTTGGTTAACGTTCGTGTGTACAACACTATTCCTTGCCCCCCCTTGTTGTGCAGCATACAATTGTGATAGTTTTGCAGCATCGCGTTGCGTTTGATTAACAGGCGACATAAACCCTGAATTGGCCGAAGCAATAACGGCACTACTATTCGTCACAGTGGTATTTGTTGACGCGCTTACTCGTTCCACTTCACTTTCCGTTAAACCAACCTGCGCTGAAAATGAATTATTTTTCAATTGCATGGACTGCAGCCTTCTTAAATCGGCTGATACAGCCACATCGTGGCCCCGCATTAATTGCCCAGTACTCAATACCAAGTGGTGATTGTCCAAATTTTCAGTTGAATGGTCCGCTGGCACAGAATAGGTATAGGGCTTCTTCGCTGATAATACCTCTGCACTTACAATCCTATCGCCCGTAACATCCGATAACGAACGCTGTATCGATTCTTTTAAATCCTTATGATCACCTAACACATCTTCTCGTTCTGGTAGATGTGTTAAAACGACTGCAGGTAAATCAGTCTCCACATTCGTCTTTAGCCCCCAATACCCTACACCAAAACACAATAACACAGCCGCAGCAGCACTCCAATACTTCCAATTAGAGGAACGATGTGCTGAAACGCCATAATTTGAGGCAAATTTCTCCCAGGAACCTTCTTTATAAGGTAGTTCATGGTCTTTTAATTGTCCAATGATCTCTTCTATCAATTCCTTTTTCTTATTGTCTTTCATCGTAACAACAATATTTATCTTATTTCTTGAACTACGCCTGTATAATCCAAGTATAATTTTCTAAGTTTTTGTTTCGCTCGCGTCAGATAAGTCCTTGACGTACTATCTGGTATATTAAGCATCTGGGCAATTTCATCATGTGAATACCCCTCAATTTCATAGAGATTAAAAATAGTTTTTTGAATTTCAGGGAGCTGATCGAGCAGACGCATAATCTCATTGACCTCCAGTCGACTGTCCAATTGTACTGCCGGTGTATGCATATCACCTTCTCCCAAATCTTCAACCGAATAAAACTGCTTTTTACTTCGTAAAAAATCAATCGAAATATTGGCAGCAATTCGTCCTATCCAGGCTCTAAACGATTTTTCGAGATTTTCATCTTCAATATCCCTATTAAATGATTCCAATTTTCGAAATATCCGAACAAAGCTTTCATTCACGAGCTCTTCCGCGTCCACATCCTGTTTTACATAACGAATAATAATAGCCATGAGATAACCATAATACTTCTTATAAACGAACGCCTTGCCCTCCTCACGATCGCGCAAGCAACGTTCTAAGGCATCATGTAAAGATGATAGCTTCTTGTTATAAAAATATGACCGAATTATACCCACTTAAACCATTTAATTATTAAGTTTCAAACTTAGACAAATTGCCTTTCATATGCAATCAATAACACATGCCATGTAAACAATCTATCGAATTCTCCCCTTCATTATGAACGTTTTTTTCGAGGAGATAACGAAATTAAAATTATAAAACTCAAAATCAAATAGTCGAATGTCCCCTTGTAATAATATCACTATTTAACTATTTTTATCCCATATAACGGAATGCCATTTCCTTTCGCTACAGTGTTTTCAAAAAAAATCCATAAAAAGAATTGAAAAAAATGGCTATTTTTGCGTGATTTTCACATTTTAAATATTATTCATACCGAATGAGTACTGTATTATCCGAACAGGAACAACTTAGAAGACAAGCGATGCAATCGTTGTTGGATATGGGAATTGATCCATTTCCAGCAAACGAATTTGTCGTCAATGCACATGCTGCTGATATTTTAGAAAATTACGATAGAGATAAATTGAATTATAAGAACATTACCATTGCTGGACGTATCATGAGTCGTCGTGTGATGGGTAGTGCTTCATTCTTTGAAATTCAAGACTCTACCGGACGTATTCAAGCTTATATTAAGCGTGACGATGTATGTCCTGATGAGAATAAAGACCTATACAATGTCGTTTTCAAAAAGCTATTGGATATCGGAGATATCGTTGGTATCAAAGGCTATGTCTTCACAACACAAACCGAGGCTATTGCAGTACACGTAGAAGAACTTACCGTTTTATCCAAATCGCTACGTCCCCTACCTGTCGTTAAATCTGCAGAAGGTAAAACTTTTGATGCCTTTACAGACCCAGAGCAACGCTATAGAATGCGTTACGTGGATTTGATCGTAAATCCAAGTAACAAAGACATATTTATTAAACGTACGAAGCTTTTCAATGCGATGCGTCAGTTCTTTAACGACGCGGGTTATATGGAAGTAGAAACACCTGTCCTGCAATCCATTCCAGGCGGTGCTGCAGCACGTCCGTTTATTACACACCATAATGCTTTAGATATTCCATTATATCTTCGTATCGCCAACGAGCTTTATTTAAAAAGACTAATCGTTGGTGGATTTGATGGTGTATACGAATTTTCTAAAAACTTCCGTAATGAAGGAATGGACCGTACCCACAATCCAGAGTTCACCGCAATGGAAATTTATGTAGCCTATAAAGACTACAACTGGATGATGGACTTTACAGAACGTCTGTTAGAACATTGTGCGTTGGCTGTAAACGGTACAACTGAAGCTACCTTCGGAGAACATAAAATTGACTTTAGAGCACCGTATAAACGGATATCGATGACAGATTCCATTAAGGAATTCACTGGATTTGATATTACTGGAAAATCTGAAGACGAAATCCGTATTGCCGCCAAAGGAATGGGCATCGACGTAAACGAAACAATGGGTAAAGGCAAATTGATCGATGAAATTTTCAGCGCAAAATGTGAAGGAAACTACATCCAGCCAACATTCATTACAGATTATCCAAAAGAAATGTCTCCTTTAACGAAGAAGCACAGAGATAATCCTGATTTAACCGAGCGTTTTGAGCTGATGGTTTGTGGAAAAGAGATTGCCAATGCTTATTCAGAGCTTAATGATCCAATTGATCAACGTGAACGATTTGAAGATCAATTACGTCTTTCTGAAAAAGGTGATGATGAAGCCATGTTTATTGATCAGGATTTCCTACGTTCATTGGAATATGGAATGCCGCCGACCTCTGGACTTGGAATCGGTATGGACCGTTTAATCATGTTCTTGACCGATAATGCGTCAATCCAAGAAGTTCTTTTCTTCCCACAAATGAGACCTGAAAAAGTCGCCAAAGTAGCAGAAGTAAAAGATTATGAGGAACAAGGCATTCCTGCGGCCTGGGTTCCTGCCTTACAAAAAATGGGCTTTACAACCATTGAAGCTTTAAAAGAAGCGAATCCGAACAAGGTGTTTAATGATCTTGGTGGTATGCGTAAAAAACTGAAACTAGATATCAATATGCCAACGAAAGACGAAGTATTTGCTTGGTTCAATTAAATCGGTATCTATACTAGCTAAAAAAGCTGCCTCAATAAAATTTGAGGCAGCTTTTTTTTGTTTTTATGTAGCGTATCAGCTAATACCAAACTCCTATAATCTTCTCATCAGCTCCTACACTAACAGGGAGATTACAGGGGGTTAACAGGGGGTTAGCAGGGGTAAATCCCCAGTTAACCCCCTGTTAATACCTTGTAAAAAGATTATTATATCCCTCTTAATGGAGAATAGGATATTCGACTGATAGTAACCATAAACAAATCAAGGAATACCATCAACTGTTGGTCTGATTAGCGTAACAAAAACGGTTAAACGAATAGATTTTTTTTTAACCGGAAAGCAAAAGCTATATTTACAGTCAACTAAACCAAATCCAATGAAAGAGAAATTTATCGACAGAAAAGACCAACAGGCCAATAAGATATTTGAAAGAAGAACATTATCCTTCGATTATAGAACGATTATTCCCTTACTATCTCCTGGCATGGAAATCTTGGACGTGGGCTGTGGTACCGGAACGCTCACGAATGAGGTAGCAAGCTATATCGGCGACGGAACTATAACCGGGCTCGATAATACACAGTCATTTATCGACAGTGGCAATGAGCACTATGGTAGCACCCAAAATCTGAACCTGGTCTGCAGCAATATTTTTGATTATCAGCCTCCACATCCTTTCGACCTGATTATAACGCCGCGCACCATGCAATGGTTAAGTGATATTCCCAGGGCATTGGGCTTATTCAAATCCTGGTTAAAGCCCGGAGGACAAATTTCTATTTTAGACTACAATCACACCGCCATTGAATGGAACCCCGCCCCTCCGGAAAGCATGCTCACATTTTACCATACTTTCCTGAAGTGGAGAGCAGATGCAGGTATGAACAATCGTGTTGCTGATGAGGTCGCTGCACTGCTCCAGGAAGCAGGTTTCCATTCTGTTCAGGTTATCAATGCCGATCAGACCTACAAAAAAGGAGAAGCTAACTTTGATACCAATCTGGCCATCTGGAACAAAGTCGCCCAATCGCGACAAATGGTTACGGAAGGGTATATCTCCGACGAACTTCGCTTACAGGCTATCGCCGAATACAGCCAATGGATCGAGACAGAAGCGACAAGCATGACACTTAAAATGAACGATGTACAGGCTAACGTATAATCTCCTTTTATCCGTTTTCCTCCTACTGACACTTCCCGGGCTGGCCGTAAAAGCACAGCTCAGGGATACCATGATCAATGTAGGCAACCATAGCCTTCATTTCACTTTAATGGAAGGAAAAGGTATCCCCATTGTCTTTGAATCTGGAGCGGGAAATGATGGTTCCAATCCCGCTCAGGTTGTTGGCACAGTAATGATCGATATTGTCTCCCCTTATCTCATGACCATGGAGCGATCCAAATCATTGAAGAGCGAATATGCCAGTGAACTTGATAACATCAAAAAAGAAAGCCTAGGGTTCTATCATCTCGTTTTAAACTACGAAGCGTCAACGGCTGTTTTACATGAGGTTGCAGGAAAAATCAATGTCCCCATGACTGTCATTGGTTCAGGAAAATCGCCTTTTGAAGAACCCGATCGCAGTTTATTTATTGCTGCCCTTAAAAAATTTGCAGATCAAAAAAACAATAGACGTTATCTTTTGGCTCAAAATGCGGAGCATCATGTCTTTTATGACGAACCGGATCTGGTCATTGATGAAATCGTCAAACTATATCAAAAAACCGCATTCGAGTAATCAAAAAGTCTATCCGTACAACCGATTTTATTTGTAGCTTAGCAAGGCTGTACAACACACAACAACTTATCTTATGGATCATCAGGCCCAAAATGTCATCGATACACCGAGCAACAATACGGTGTTTATGGTATGGAATTTCCACGAAAATGTGGTCATTAAGGATGTCTTCCAACGCTTATGTGCATTGGTTGTCAATCTCAACAATTCGGCACAGGTACGTTCAAATCTTGTGAAAGCAAGCGTGGTATTGGGCATAAGCCACCATGCCTGGAAAAAGCTTGAACTCAACGAACCTATGCCAAAGGAATTGGTTCCTTTCGAACCTATCATCGGTCAAAAACATATTGCTGTGGCTACCCCCGGAGATTTACATTTCCATATTCGTGCTTATGAAAAAAGCTATTGCATTGACATGGCGACCGAAATAGCAGCCTTATTAAATCCCGTTGCGGATTGCAAGGAGGAAGTTCATGGGTTCAGATATTGGGATGGGCGAAGTATCTTGGGCTTCGTCGACGGAACGGAAAATCCCCTTGGTGAGGATCGTGCTTTCTTTGGTATCGTAGGTGATGAGGATGCAGCCTATAAGGGTGGAAGCTATTTATTTGTGCAAAAATATATTCATGACATGAATGCCTGGCGTTCTTTACCCGTCGCCGATCAGGAAAAGGTCATCGGCAGAAGCAAAGCAAACGATATTGAGATGAGCGACGATGAAAAACCGGCCAATTCTCATTCGGCCCTGGCCAATGTCGGTGACGATTTAAAGATTGTGCGCGACAATATGCCTTTTGGGCAAATCGCAACAAATGAAATGGGAACATACTTTATCGCTTACGCCAGCACATTCAGTACCGTACAATTGATGCTGAACAGAATGTTTATCGGTGAACCCGAAGGAAATTACGATAGAATACTAGACTTTAGTACAGCACATACCGGCTCCCTGTTCTTCTGTCCAACAATCAATATGCTGAAAGAATTTGCAGGTTAAAACCTATTTATCCGCTATCTCGGATCATTTTCAACAGCATATCCCAACGATGTGCAATGGATCATGGAATCTGATCCCACAAATATATTTTTCAAACGACACAACAAAAAAAATGGAAATCACTATTATTCAGCTAGGTGACGAAAACATTGCTGAAGTTAAAGGTTCAGGCGTCTTTATCCATAATCTCGATGATGGTCTACAGATTATGGTCGACTGTGGCGCGCAAGAAGCATACAAAGCAATTATTTATCAAGAGAACATCACGGATGACTTCTTCGAACTTAAAACAAAACTTGCCGGTGAAATTCTTCAAAAATATACGCAGTATGGCTTTGACATTGCCATCGTTGGCGATTTCTCCAAATACAACAGCAAAAGTTTAAACGATTTTATCTACGAAAGCAATAAATCAAAAAAAATCAATTTTGTAGGTACGCGTGAAGAAGCGATAGCCAGATTTTCAAAACGTTAAACCATGCGCATTGATTCAGAAAGATTAGCGATTCGGCCCATCATGCCGGAAGACAGTCGGGCAATATTCGGGTATCGTTCAGATAAAGAAACCAATAAATACCAGGGCTGGATTCCAGACTCTTTGGCAGAAGTCGATGAATTTATAGCAAAAAACCCAAACACGTTCAATCTTCCAGAGTCCTGGTTTCAGCTCGTTATGACCGACAAAATAGCAAAGGCTGTAATCGGCGATATTGGCGTTCATTTTTTTGGTGCTGAACACCTGCAGGTGGAATTGGGCTGTACCATAAAAAAAGAATTCCAGCAACAGGGTTATGCCAAAGAAGGACTAAAAACAGTTATAGCGGCCCTGTTCCGTCAGTATCATAAACATCGGATCATGGCCTCGGTAGCTCCGGAAAACAAGGCATCCATGCAAAGACCATCGGTGCTTCGATCCCGTCCTTTAAAAAATTATAAGGTGTCAGGTCACGTGTTTTCAGATAGTCCACGGCATAGTTCAAGATATCCTCTTTATCCACTCTAAAAGCAAAATGTCTCGGTTGAAAGTTTGTTTCTTCCTGCCACAGGCCCAACATATAGTCTTTGCCGGCTCCAATCCATAAAAAAACAATAGGACGTGTCGGATCACGATGTGCCACACGTAATCCCAGTACCTCCGTATAAAATGCGACAGACTTAGCTAAATCCCGCACCTGAATATGCGTTTCGTATAAACCTTGTATCATGAGTTATTTCATTTTATTAAAATTATTTCGATCCATTAATAGCGCTCTCGTGATGTAAATGCAAGATCGGATAGGATTTGCCCATACCATCTACAGCTGAGCGTCCGATAAGCTGATATCCTTTTTTCAGATAAAAATCAACAGCCTGCTGATTTTGCTCATTGACATCAACTTTATACACCTGGAGCTTATCCAGCACATACTGTAGTGCCACAGTCCCAATACCTTTTCCCCTGTAGGCTGAATCCACAAATAACATTTCTAGATTATCATCGGAGACAGCGAAAAAAGCAGTAGGCTGTCCAGCGTCATCGATGACATAGACCTTTAATTGTGGTAAATACTCGGTTGGGATCAGTCTCTTATATAACTGAAGATCCTCCTCTTTCAAAAAATCATGTGTTGCCCGAACCGAATTTTCCCAAATGCGCAGGATTGCCGCATAGTCGGCTCCACTTGCCGCTCTTATTTCCATAACGATTATCTCCCTCTAAAAATTCTTATTTACACCGTATCGCTACGGAATAGCATTCTTATAAAAGCTTCCCTTCCGCTTTACAGAAAGGCAATGTAAGTTAAATTGGAGAACTAAAATCATGAAAAAGTTAAATAAGACAGAAAGATGATGATTTAGGTTCCGATAATTTGATTTCAGAGAAAACAACCTTATCTTGTAAATAAACACATTAGCCATGTACAATACACTTCTATTCAAAAAATATCTTCCGGAAGATTTTGACGCTTTCCACGACTTGGTTAAAGCGGATGATGTCATGAAATACATTACCGGCAAAGGATTGTCCGAAGAGCAGGCCCGGAAAAAGTTCGATTCGATTCTAGAAATCAACCAGGATCCTGATTTAGGCTATTTTAAAGTAATCGAAGCGGATACGCTAAAGCTTTTAGGCGACTGTAAGCTTGTTAACTACAAAAAAGATCCAAGTGTATTCGAAATTGGTTATTTGCTCCGCAAAGAACATTGGGGAAAGGGGCTGGGAACACAGATTTGCGAGTCGATGCTAGCCCTTGCCACAACATTAAATCCAGGTAAAGATGTGATTGGTATTATTGATCCCGATAACACCGCATCGAGACGACTACTGAATAAATTCGGATTCAAAAGTTTCTTCGTGGGGATAGAAGACGATATTGCCACAGAAAAGCTGATGCTCAAACGGACAGCATCCGAATAAACAAAGCCCATTCGAATATTTAAAACAATAGGAACTGTATATGCCCAAACCGAACAAAAAGTCAATGAAGTTTAAGGTAAAAACAACTTATAATACACACGAAAGTCTTCAAGATACCTTATCATTCTTTGGCGTAAATTGCCACCGCCCCTATTATATTTCTTCTGGAAATCCGATTTTTGAATACCCAAGCAATGCTTTTCGTATTGATTATTATGCCATCTGTATCTGTACAGCGGGCGATATAAATATTCAGGTAGACAATCAGGAATACCATATCTCGACAAACCATATCCTCATATCCGCCCCAACAACAATTATCCGGTTTTCGCAGGTCAGCGCCGACTTTAGAATGAAGCTACTCTTTTTTGACAAAGCATTCCTGCTTAAACATATTGTCAATCCATTCTTTATCGAACAACTGGGGCTTTTTAAAAATTCGACCTTTACCATTGTCAGCTCCCAAGATAAACAAATTGACAAGCTGTTAAAATTAATGGACTACTTCAAAGAAGTTACCTTAAGAACAACACATTTTACAGCAGATATCATCCGCACGATCATCTTTAATCTCCTGTTAGAGATCGCCGACGAATTGGTCTCTAAAGACCATAATACAACGGAAAGTGTACAAGAGACCAACAACCTGTTCTATAAGTTTACAGACCTGGTTCAGCGACATAGCAATCAATACAAAGAAGTACAATATTACGCCGACCAGTTATTTATTTCAAACAAATACCTCATTCAGATTGTTAAAAGAGCATCAGGTAAAACACCACATGAAATTATTGATGAGCGTGTGCTTAAAGAAGCCTATGTGCTGCTCGGGAATCCCGAAAAGACTATCTCAGAAATTTCTTATGAAATCGGATTTAATTCCATCTCAGCATTTGGTCGTTTTTTCAAAAAATACTCCACCTTATCGCCATCAGAGTACCGAAAGCGACAAAATATGTAGAAAGAGGAAATTCGGTAGAACAATAGCGAATTTGAGGGCACAAATGATTAAGGTGGTCTTTGTAACTTTACTCAACAATTAAAAAAACATAAGAATCATGAAAGAAATCACCTCAAAATTCGACAAAGTATTAAATGCATCTGCTGAATATGGAAATGTAAATCATGAACCCGATTCAAGCAAAGAACAACAACGTAACACACCGAAAAAATCGATGCCCTTTTCTGATCAGATCGGAAATTATCAACGCAATAAAGGTATTCCACCAAAATCATATAAAGACAGTAAAATTTACATCGTCGGAAGCGGTATAGCAGGGATGTCTGCAGCCTACTATTTTATCCGAGATGGTCATGTTCCTGCTGAAAACATCACATTCCTTGAACAGCTCCATGTGGAAGGCGGCTCGTTAGATGGCGCCGGTAATGCAACCGACGGCTATGTCATCCGCGGTGGTAGGGAAATGGATATGACCTACGAAAATCTTTGGGATATGTTTCAGGACATTCCTGCATTGGAAATGCCTGCCCCCTACAGTGTTCTGGACGAGTACCGTTTGATCAATGACAACGACTCCAACTACTCCAAAGCAAGGCTTATTCATAAACTTGGTGAGATAAAAGACTTCAGCAAGTTTGGATTGGGCAAAATGGATCAGCTGGCCATCATTCGATTGCTCCTCAAAAATAAAGAAGATTTAGATGACTTAACCATCGAAGACTACTTCAGCGAGTCATTTTTATCCAGCAATTTCTGGACCTTCTGGCGTACCATGTTCGCTTTCGAAAACTGGCATAGTTTACTTGAGCTGAAATTGTACATGCACCGCTTTTTACATGCGATAGACGGATTGAATGATCTTTCATCACTCGTATTCCCGAAATACAATCAATACGACACCTTTGTGACCCCTTTGCGCAAAGTACTCCAAAGCAAAGGTGTAAACATTCGATTCAATGTGTTAGTCAAAGACTTGGATATCCAAAGCAATACCGATGGAAAAGTTGTGGAGGCCCTGATTACAGAACAAGACGGTAAAGAGGTAAAAATTCCAATCGGAAAAGACGACTTCGTCATTGTGACAACTGGATCAATGACAGAAGATACCTTCT
>NZ_DKSP01000224.1:0-852 GCF_002472745.1 Sphingobacterium sp. UBA7253
CACGAATCGCTTTCAAAGACGGATTTTTAAGGTGCTCTACCGTACCAATTGTCGTCTGCTTTCCGTAATTATTATTGGGAAACGCTGCTGAAAACATCGACTCCACAGCCTTACGATTATCTTTATCCAAGCTGATATTTTTCTCTTCATACACAGCTTCCAGCTCAGTATGGAACAGACGCAATACCGGATATCTAAACCGTTCTGCCTGTACAGCAAGATACTTATCCATTACATTACTAGGAATTTGCTCCTGATAAACAGTCTGCTCAAATGAAGTGAAAGCATTGGTACCTTCCGCTCCCATTGATGCCATCAATTTATCATACTCATTCGCAATAGCATATTTCGCAGCTTCTCCAGATACTTTATCGATTTCCTTATAGATTGCTTTCCGTTCGGTTTCGTCTGTTGTACCATTGTATTTCTCATAGAGCGCATCAATCTGATCTAACAAAGGTTTCTCCTTTGCCCAGTCTTTAGAGCCAAATTTATCCGTTCCTTTGAACAACATATGCTCGAGGTAATGAGCCAAACCGGTGTGATCTTTCGGATCTGTTTTACTCCCCGCCTTTGTTGCAATGTAAGTTTGAATACGTGGTTCTTTTTTGGTCGGACTCAAAATCACAGTTAAGCCATTTTTTAGCTTATAAAACCGTGAATGTGTAGGATCGTTGGTTACGTACTTGTAGGTGTACCCCCCCTCAGATGCTTCTTTCCAATCAAATTTGGTGTTTTGGGCAAACAAAGCACCCCCTGCTGTTGTTAGTGCAAACGTAACAGCAGTAATTCTAAATAGGTTTTTAATCATATTTCCTTTTTCTTTTCACTTCAAACTTAGATAAATTGCTT